>NZ_JAJBJB010000183.1 GCF_021811845.1 Candidatus Cyrtobacter zanobii
CCCAATTGAGCATTATTGGTTTAAGATTAAGCATTTAGTTAGAAAATATAGAAGAAAATTTGAAAACATTACAGACGCCCTAGCTTATGTGCTAAAAACTGTCTCAACCTCTTTTGCCTAAGCTATATATACTTACTTGGCAAAATTAGTGACCCAATACTGCTTGTAGGCATTATGGCTTTTTGCAATGATGAATTAAATCGTACAAAAGAAAATTATATATCAAAAAAGGAAAAAACTAATGCCGATGTTAGGACAAAAAAATTTAAGCAGGATATTAGCGAGAAATTAGAAGATGCAATTAGTGTAGCTGATCCAATAGTTTTAAAAGAGCTGTATCACGCACTGATACAGCTAAATGCTACTTCTAGAGAGCATTATATGTTGTTTCAGGATTTGGCCAATAGGGTAAAGCAAATTATTAATCAAAACGTTCAAATTACGGATCAGAACGTTGAGGATATTAATGCGATGGAAGATAAATGGGTTATACCATTGCTACAAATAATGGAACTATATAGTAATCAAGTAGCACCACTATATGAAGTAAACATCGGTAAGTGTTACAAATTATTATTTGAAAAGGCCAAAAATATAACTGACCCCACGATATTATACGAACTTTTTGAGAAGCATATGGCATCGGACACTCCTGAAAGCGAGATACTGTATAGCTCATTATTTAGTGAAAAGAATGAGTGGCATAGCATATTTGATCGTACTCAGATAAATGATAAAGCGCTGAAACATATAATGAATAATCTTGTAGAACATGCACTAAACAATAAGTATAATTGCGTAGAGACAATGCGAATTTCTAGTGAAGCTGCAGATAAAACTGAGCAAAGAAAGTTACTAGATCTTGCATTAACACAAGTGGCCAAGATAGACAGCGCGGAGGGGTTGTATACCATAATCAAAAATGCAGATAAAGCGGGGGTGCTTACAAATAGAGAATTTGCTAGAGCCCTGGGGGAGAAATTATCTTTGATAGAATTTAAAGGTGCTAAAGATGTCGTAGAATTTTATAATGCTTTAGAGAGCCTCAATAAGATTCGTTTAATTTTAGTGAATGGTGATGAGAAAGATAAGCAGCTGGCCGCGCGTATACAGAGTGATATAACGAACAAATTTAGTAAAGCTTTTGATCAGAATCAGCGTAATATACAAGGGCAACATACTGATATGTTGTTTGCGTATGTAAATGCAATGTATAAATATGAATCTAGCCTTTCTCGTAACAGTAGCTTATATGATGCAATTAAAATTGCTTTATATATAGCAATCTTTTTGCAATCCAATGAATAACCCCGCAGCAAGCTACGGGGTATCGGACTAGAATAACTTCAACTGCATATCTTTGTGGATTTGCTGATATTGACAGCCCTGATTCTTAACATATTTTCCTATCATATCTTCATTACC
>NZ_JAJBJB010000184.1 GCF_021811845.1 Candidatus Cyrtobacter zanobii
CCCAAAACCCCAAAACCCCTTTAAGTTCAGCGTTGTTGAAATCATTTTAAAATTATAACTATATATCAAG
This sequence comes from Candidatus Cyrtobacter zanobii, assembly GCF_021811845.1. Lineage (GTDB taxonomy): Bacteria > Pseudomonadota > Alphaproteobacteria > Rickettsiales > Midichloriaceae > Cyrtobacter > Cyrtobacter zanobii. The sequence goes on from NZ_JAJBJB010000184.1 coordinate 71, forward strand.
GATTAAAATTAATTGTATAACTCAAATATGGAAGAATTTAATAACGACTTCAGTTTACTTGAGAGTATCCCTCACAAAAGAAACCAAAAAATAATAAGAAAACTTGAGCATACGGACATAAATGAGAAAAAGCTTCTCATTACATCCCTGATAAATGATTGGCAACTTGATAAATCCAGCTTTAACTTGACGGAACTAAAAAGAGAAGAACAAGGAAAACGACATAGAAAAAAGACAATTGAGGAGATTGGGCTTTTGGAATATTTCTTAGTGCAAGATCCTGAGTGGAGTAAATAAAACTGTATGTTCAGTAGCAAAAATTTTAGGCCTATCAGTATATCAAATATATAAATGGGGTTATGATAGAAGGAAACAAAAGCAAAGGCCAGCTGCCAAGTTCCTAAGCAACATCGAAATTGACGATAAAATTATTGACAAAATTAATAAAATCGAACAACAAACCAAACACTCGCCCCAACTCGACCTCAACCAACAGGTCGAAGATTTGTTCGGCGGCGTTGCCGAATATAAAAATTTAGAGAGATCCCGAGCAGAATTCCCGATGCTAAGTGTGGGCTTCTACAAAGAAGATCCCTTAGCTCTCGAACCTGTCTGCGCAGTCTCGCAGGACTCTGGCGCCAAGAGTTCCGCATCGATCCCGAAAGTGTTTGAGGTTCAGCGACTCACAAAGCGACAGCGGGCCGAGGCCATTCTCCAAAGCTTTTTATCGAAAGATTCGGGTTCTTCAAACGATTGTTCTCAAAGATTTGCAACTCAGCCCAGACGGTGTTTCGACGACAAACTCAAAGAAATCGAGCTCACCGAACGTCACTCCGACATCACGATGGACAAGTCCAACGTGTCGTTTGCAGTCCGGAACGGAGCAGGCCAAGACTTCGTTCACGGCTGCGACAACATGATCGAGGAAATTGACGACTTGCTCAGCGGCAAGAAGGTCGAGCAGGACTACTACAGCTCGATCAACATGCTCAGCGGGGTCGCGCTGCCCGGTCTAAGCAGCGACAGCGTCTCGGACAACGGCTCGATGGGCGGTTCGGCCTCCGGGCTGCGATTCGACCAAGAAGACTGATTATGGGAGCCCAGAGACGATAGTTTGATGTTCATCTAAGCATAAACCAAAGGTCAAGCTTAGGTTGCAACATAACAAAAGCGACAGCTCTTCTCCTTTCATGGTGAAGTGAGCGTTGCTTCGAATTAGACCTAATAATTTATTGAGTAATAATGCTCATATACAAATATCCTATTCCATCATGGCCATTTTATCCCGTATTCGAATATATTTAAAATTTAGTATCGTTGCTCTTCGAATCAATCAGATTTGTAAATC
>NZ_JAJBJB010000021.1 GCF_021811845.1 Candidatus Cyrtobacter zanobii
GGATTTGTCTCAACCTCTTATGCCTAAGCTATATTTTATACATTAAAGATCTCTATTTTTTTATTAATTTTGTGCAAGCTCTACCAAATTCAGATTGCAGCACGAATATATATTACTACCCTCTATTGTGATTGGCATGTAGTCTGTATCAAACCTGACTGGAACATCAAACTCAAATTCAATAGAGATTACAGCGCCTTTTAGAGGTGGTGATGCAAAGCTAAATATACCAGTAGAATAGTCAACTTTAGGAACATGAGGAGCGCTATGTATTTTATTATCAACAAATATTTTGACAGTATCACGCACAGGCTTTGTGATTTTTCTTATATAAGTATAATTACCAATTGTATAACTTTTTGTTAATTGAAATTCACTGTCTATTCCATTACATACCACAAACCTTTTCTCATTGGCCCTATAATCACTCCAATCCTTATATCTAAAACCTATAAGTTTACCTCTACATATCCTAAAAAACGATGTTAGTACCTCAAGTTGCTCCTGATTTTTTATACCAGGCATAATGTTATATCGCATTCTAGAATTTGCACATTTGGCTATCCTGATTTCATTAAAATTTAAAGATTCGATTATATTATTTACATATTCTGGCCCACCAAGAGAGCCATATGATATATCTTCAGGAAATCTTTCCTCTATAAAATTAACTATTGGCTTCATCATATTTTTTTAAAAAATTTCTCATTATATTAATATCCGTGTTGCTAATTTTTGACACCGTTTGTACATCTTCTTCTTCCATTGCAACCATTTTACACATCAATGCAGCTACTTTTAGAAAAACACTAACAACACTATCCCTACCCCTTATCTTTTTTAAAAACTCATCTTCTTGGCCCTTATCATCTATATATGCCGATATTATGTTCAGCATTTTTTTTGATGGAATAAGAATCTGCTTCACAATCTCCGCTTGTACCTTTTTTGAACACTTTTTAAAAATCATTTGAATAAAATTTGATATTGGCATAATGCTCTTTTTAAAGTATAAGCAGTGTTCCTGGAAGGCGGTTAGCTCAGCTGTTTAGAGCGCTACGTTGACATCGTAGAGGTCGGTGGTTAGAGTCCACTACTGCCTACCATTGTTTTGTATTATATACCACTTCCTCATTTTTGATCTCAATTTAGGTGCATGATAGTTCAGCAAGTCTCTGCCCACGATTCTGGCCTTAGGCTTGATAGATGGTTCAAAGTAAATTACCCAGAGTATCCATTTGCCATTATTGCAAAGTTGGCGCGCAAGGGTAAAATTAAGGTAGATGGTAAGAAATCTAATATATCAGATAGAATTGTCGAAGGGCAGGAAGTGAAGTTTTTCGAAGTAAAGTTAGAGCAACGCAAAGAGCCACAAGATATTTTAAAATATAAGAGTTTTGCAGATACCTTCTATCAAAAACATCTGATTTTTTGTGATGAAAATATAACAATTATTAATAAACCAGTTGGCCTTGCCTGTCAGGGTGGTAGCAAGGTTTCTGTTGGTATAGATACGTTAGCAAAATTTTGGGATAAGAGACCAATGCTGGTCCATAGGCTTGATAGAGAAACTAGTGGTATTTTAGTAATGGCAAATGGTAGGTTGGTAGCTAAGGAGCTTTCTATACTTTTTGCATCTCAGCAAGTCAAAAAGAGTTACCTGTCAGTACTACATGGTCATATTAATACAAAATCAATTGACATTCAGATTATAGATAATGGGAAATATAAACCTGCTATCACCCAATATGAATTGCTGGAATCATCAGACCTTGGTTATTCTTTGGTTATTGTATCCCCTATGACTGGTAGAAAGCATCAAATTAGAATACATTCAGCGGCACTTGGAAACCCTGTTGTAGGTGATGAGAAGCATGGTAAGATAAAAAAGGGTGCGTTAATGATGTTACACGCGTACAGATTACAATTTGAGCTACTTGGTAAACATTATGCATTTTGCGCTGAGGTATCTGATTCTTTTAAAGATTCCTTAGGTGAGTTAGGTTTTAAAACAGCACTTATTAATGAGTCACAATGAAGGTAATATACCCTGGGACTTTTGATCCTATCACTCTTGGACATTTCGATATAATAAAGAGAGCATCACGCATTTTCCCAAGTGTCATAATAGGGGTTGCACAAGATACAAGAAAAAACACAATGTTTAGCCTTGATGAGAGGGTTGCTATGATAGAGCAGGAAGTAAAGGATATTATGAATGTTGAAGTAAAGGGGTTTACTGGGTTGCTTGTAGATTTTGCAAAAAACAATGGCGTGCATACTATGGTTAGAGGCCTGAGAGCTGTTTCTGATTTTGAGTATGAATTTCAGCTAGCTTATGTGAATAGAAAAATGAATCATAAAATAGATACTGTATTTCTACCCTCTACTGAGGAAGGGCACTTTATATCTTCATCTTTTGCAAGAGAAATAGCAAAGCTTGGCGGCGATCTATCACAATTGGTTTCAGCTAATGTTGCCAGTATGCTAACATCTAAAATTAACTCTTTGTAGAGCATGTTATTTTGATCTACAAAACAGCTTATTAATAAAATTTATATAATATTTGTTCTATATTAAAAATTGCTAGTACTTATATTAATTGTTATATAGGCGCTTCGCAGCACTTTGGAATGAATCATGAATATAAGGGTCCTTTCGGATAGTACAATCAATAAAATCGCTGCTGGTGAGGTGATAGAGAGGCCACTTTCAGTTATTAAAGAGCTTGTTGAGAATGCCGTAGATGCTGGTGCACAAAATATCACAATCAAAATAGAAAGAGGCGGAAGAACATTGATTTCTGTTGCAGATGATGGATGTGGTATGGCGCAAGATGATGTTCCCCTTGCTTTAACAAGGCATGCAACTTCTAAACTAGATGAATCTGATATAACAGATATAAAATTTTTTGGGTTTAGGGGTGAGGCACTTCCATCCATAGCTTCTGTTAGTAATATGACAATATATACATGCAAAGAAGGTGCAGAGCATGGTTGGGAGTTTGGAATAGAGGGCGGTGTAGAGGTATATAAAAAACCGTGCAGGGCTGTGCGTGGAACTGTCATACATGTTAGGGATTTGTTTTTTTCAACACCATCAAGGCTGAAATTCCTTAAATCAGAATCTAGAGAGGCAGCCGCGTGCATTGATCTTGTTGGTAGACTTGCACTCTCTAACACAACAGTAAATTTTGAATTTTTTATTAATGATGTATTACATCTGAAGACATTTTCAGAAGAGAGAATATCGGATATAATAGGTGAGGATTTTTATCATAATTCTATTAGAGTTAAGGGCGAATCTAATGGGGTAAGCGTTAGTGGTATAGTGAGTGTACCAACGTTTAATCATGGGTCTACAACTAAACAGTTTTTTTATGTAAATGGCAGATCTGTAAGAGATAAAATACTGCAGCAAGCTCTCCATATATCTTATGCCAATTTAATACCGCATAAAAGATATCCAGTTGTAGTGCTTTTTATTCAAATAGATCCAAAATTGGTTGATGTTAATGTACACCCTACGAAATCAGAAGTGAGATTCTTTGATGAAAACATTGTAAAGAATTTAGTCATAAGGGCTGTAAGAGCAGCATTAGAAAATGCAACAAGCTCTTCTATACTTGAGGTGGCGCATAAAAGTAATACAGATATTAGTTATAATAAAACACAGCATATACTTAATGAAACTCATGCTTCTGATTTTGAGCAAAATTTCGAAATGCATAAAGATGATGTGATACATAGAAGGCATAACTTTGATAAATCTATTATTTATAGCAACAGTGCTAAACAAGATTACAAAGAAACCGCAATACAAAAAGCTGAAATAGCGCAACCATTAATTACTATAAACCGTTTAAAAGAAGGTGATTTAGGCAATGCATTATTTCAGGTTGATAAAACATATATAGTTGCAGAATCGTGCAACGGCCTTGTGATTGTGGATCAGCACGCCGCGCATGAAAGAATTGTTCTTGAAAAAATGAAAAAAGAAATATTACAATGCAATATTTCTCAGCAAAGATTATTAATGCCTATAATACTGAATATAACAGCAGTAAAAAACGCACAAAACAATTTGGCATTGATAGGTTTTGAGCTAGATGTTTTGGAAAATAATCTCATATCTGTGAAATCAATACCAGCTTTATTATCACAGGAGCAAGCAATAAGCCTGTTAGAAACCGCAATTGAAAAAGAGTGTGATGCTGCACATAATGTCATTATGTATCTTGAAGAGTTATTTTCAAATATTGCATGTAAAAATAGTATAAAAGCTGGAAGGCAATTAAATATAGATGAAATGAACAGCATACTGAGAGAAATGGAACAGACTCCGTTTGCATCTCAATGTAACCACGGGAGGCCAACATATAAATTATTCAGCTTAAGAGAGCTAAAGCGGCTATTTGAGAGGACATAATCAGGGAATCAACTCCAAATTACCATATAGCCATCCCACATAGCAGAGCACATATATTTCAGCACATTACATAAACTACAATTATTAATGTTAACTTGTTAGTGCATTATAACATAAACCTTGTGACACCACTACATAGATGTACGCCATAAAGCAGTCTGCCAATAATAATTTAATATTAAAACAAAAGAAACCGAATTACTTGTAAATCAATATAATCATAGTAACATTAATATATTGATAAAATACATATCTAATTATGAGTTCTAACATAACTAGAGCTACCAGAACCATTTTGGAAGTTGCCATATTATTAGAAGGGGCACTTAATGAAATACAGTTTATGTGTGGGATAGGTCAAAATGTGTTCAAAAATACAAAAGATAAAAATGGTCAAGATTTACTTTATGGAAATTTAATAGACCTATTTATTGTTGGGCTCTACGATGGCCTAAGGCTATCCTCTCACAATGTTGCGCTTGATGCATACATTGCTGCAGACATTGAGCAGAATGTAGAAATGATGCTTGACATGCAAGTTAGGCAGGATGTGATAGATGGTGATAAGAAGAGTGGCATCCAGCACATTGCAGAACTAATTCAAGATAAGTATGAAACTAAAAAGGCAAAAGTATTTGAAGACTTAGCTAAGATAAAAGATGTTAATATCAAAGAGGCATTGCTCAAGGAAGATATTTTTCCTGAAAATCTTCTCAAAAAAGTTGTTCATAAAAACAATATCAACAAGGAAGATGCATCTCAGGTAGTTTTATTCTGTATAGAGTATTTAGAAATGTTTAAGGCAATGCTTGATGCTGGTTCATCCGTTGCTATTAGTGCTGTACCGAAGGCTGGTTATTATGTGGGTTCAGCAGTAGGTTTTCTTTGTACCTATGCCCCACGCGGCGAGGAGTTAATACGTAATACAATACAAAATTCGCTCAAAACATATATTAGTAATCAATATACTCATGAGACTATAAAATACGCGAATGATACTATCACTTATCTCACACATCTTGTGTACTCTGCTATAAAAGGGATTATAGGGCATGTTTATACCGTACTTTCTGAGGGGGTATCATTAGCAGTAGTTGCAACAACCGCAATAACGGGAATACCATTAAATTTTTTGAGAACAACTGCAGCTGGCGTATATGACGGTCTGGTAACAAATGAAAATAAACCACTAGAAGATCATATAACAACCATAACACATGATATAAAGCTCCTAACTAGTGCTATAAGTAGGATTATTGATGATGATTTTAATACAGCTAAGCTTCAAATTGCAGCTGAGAAAGAAGGCATAATACGCCAACAAGTTGGGCTATTAGGTGCACAAAAAGTTTTAATAGAGCAGTTAGAGCATCAGATTAATGTATTGAATGATATGAATCTTAATAATCAAATAACTGATGAGATAAGAAAGATTCGATTAGAGCAGTTAGAAATCAAGTTAGAGGCAGCCAAAAAGCCCGACTATATTGAAAAATTGACAGCAATCTTAGATGCAGAAAGCAGAGATCTCGATGCTCAACTTAAACTACTTGAAGATGCTAAGTTTTTGGGCAATACATCAATACTTTCAGCAACAGGTACAGAGACGCATTATATAAGACAAAATATAAGTGCAGATCTCTTCAAAATGGATAAAGAATTCATGAAGTTACGGGTAAGAGAGATAGATAATAGGCTTAATAGTGCTGAGCACATTCAAAATAAAGAGAAAGCAGGGTTATATACTGAATATAACTTACTAAAGGATAAGTTATCTAAAAAAGATACATGGAAGAACTATTGTAATGAAATTATTACGCAGCAAATTAAAGATTATAAAATAGCTAAAAATACACAAATGGCACTAAAAGCAAATTTAGAGCAGAATGTGTATGAAAAAGGTATATCAGACGCTATAGATGCTGTACCTGTACGCTCTAAATCTCACTTAAAGATTGCAGCAGAAAATATTATAAAAAGGGAAGATGATCCAAATTTTGCTTTAAAGGCAGCAGTTGCAGATTATGCTTCTGGACCTTTTAATCAAGTCAAGGATGCCGTAATGCAGGCACGGATTGATGGTTCTAGTACAGTTGCTAAGCTTGCTAGCCAGCTTGCATCCAAATCAATGAATTACACCCTTTTCCCTAAGCTAACAAAAGCATCTGAAGTAATAATTGACAGCATTAATAACATACTGAATTGTGGAACAAAAGGTTATAGCACTATTGTTGAGTATTTGAGCGAATTTAGATTAATGACAGGCGCTGCTATGACACTCGCAATTGCAAACACCTACAATATTAGCAAATGGACAACACAAAATATATGCGATCTCATTACGGACCGCAATCAACAATCTTTAGAAAAATAAATTTATTATCTATGCATTATGAAAGATACTTTTGATATTATAGGTTTTATTGATGCGATCGGTAAAGTAAGGCTCGCGTTCCTAAATTCGCCCACAAAAGGCGTTGCTGTGTTCGAAATTATGGTTTTGCATGGAACAAGTAAAAATGGCATGCTAGAAGACTTGCTTACATACATCTCGAATTACTCTCATAGCAACAAAAATCCACAAAATGTAAATTCGCTTAAAGATCTTGAGACTGGCATTAGATTCATTGCGAATTATTTAAAGGATGAGAGGGCATTAAAGATACTCAAACAGGCAAGGGATGCGGTGATTGATGAGATAAGTACAGGCTTGCTAGCTAGTACATTACAGATTCATAGCTAGCAGGGGACATTATAGAAAACACTTGGGGCGCATCCTCTACATAACGTATTGCATTGCTTATTAAAGACAACACTCTTAAATTACAAACTGCCAAACTCACCTTGGCAGCACCTTCTTCACAATTAAATGCCGCATTCACAACCTTAATCCACTTTCTTGACTGCAATAGCGAAGAAGCCATAGATTTACGAATATCGATAAAATATAGCAGAGGCAAATAAGATTGAGAAATAAACGGGGCAATTTATGCCAAAATTATCTCTATTCATGCCTTACAAGCCGTCTCATGCTTTGTTGCCCAAGCTATAATACAGTGTGATATAATGCCTTGTGCTTGCAAATTTAGCCAACATTATTATAACGAAATTTATGTGTTTTTTGAGCAAGGCGATCTATCTATATGTTTATTATGTCTACAGATAAAAATTCAGCATATAGGACTAAATTATAAGGCATTTTGCAAGTAATTTTACTTATTTTGCCTATATTTTTGATTGCTGGTTAAGAGGTTTTGTTTCCTTTAAGATCCCATGTTATTAGAAGTGGTAAATTTCTTTCAAAAATCGCTTATAGCACTTGGTTCGGTACTGGGCCGAGCCTTTTCCGCACGCATACTTTTGAGCTTACTGTGCATCTTGATTATAGCTACATCATGTAATCATAAAAACACACTTTTCTCCATGCTACATGAAACAGCTTTAAAGGATGATGCAGAATCACAGCTTGCTTTGGGATATATGTATTATATGGGCAAGAATGGTGTTAGAAAGAGCTGTAGTAAGAGCTTTTATTGGTATGGGAAAGCTGCGGCTTTGGGAAATGATGAGGCTCAAGCTGCATTGGCTCTCTTTTACTATAAAGGTGAATGTAATGCGGTTAAAAAAGATTTTGCAAAAACCTTTTATTGGGCACAAAAAGCAGCTGAACAGAACAATGCTATGGCATCTTTTATATTAAGTATCATGTATTATAAGGGGTGCGGCGTGGGGAAGAGTATGGAAAATCATATGTTATGGCTGAAGAAGTCAGCCGAATTAGGACATAGAGCAGCGAAAATCATGCTGAACGTATATAAAAATAATAAGCATATACCAATAGAATAAACAATTTTCTCAGCAATATGAGATTGTTAAATAACGAATTACAAGAGAGATATTGTATAATGAGATAAAAGTATTAGGTTATGGAGTATTGCAAAGGTTGCGGCAATAAGGGAAGGATGGAATCTAAATGTATAGCAGAGGCAACAAGAACTTGAGATAATTTCTAAAGCATAAATAGGAGTAATCTGGCATAAATCTGTGCACATATTTCTCAATCCATTCTGGCCTCTGCTATACTTGTAAAGTTAATAGCGCATCACTTTTATAACGCCTTAGCTATCGCTCTGATAAACAATTATAAGATAAACGCCTATATTTATGGCTTTGAGATCTAAAGTGATACACCAGATGAGCTCCAGGAATCCAGTGTATCAATATTTTCATTTTAAAATGGCACTACAATAACCTACCACAAGGCGGCATATAGGCAACTCTTCACAATTAAGTGGCAAACTCTGTGCCGTCCCCTCGCACACCACGGCCGCCCTTGGCACCAGTCCTAACTTCTTTTTGCGCAGAATCTGGCACTGAAGTTGAATCGCCAAGGTCTATTTTTGGTGTTTTATCATTACCAACCCTGATCTTTTCACCCCGCATCAAACTGCGAATCTCATCACCAGAAATGACCTCGTATTCAAGCAATGCCTGAGCAATTGCCTCAAGGGAGACCATATTCTCTGTCAAGATTCTCTTTGCTTCTTCGTATCCACTCAACAATATTTTCTTAGTTTCAAGATCAAGGCGTTTTGCAAGCTCATCGGATATAAGGCTCGACCCAAAATGCCCTTGAGAGTCATCTACAAATACAGGGCCAATATCCTCGCTCAGGCCCCATCTGGTAACCATAGATCTCGCTATTGAAGTTGCTACTTTAAGATCATTACTCGCGCCAGTAGTGGTTTTGTTTTTACCAAATATAAGCTCTTCAGCAACCCTCCCTCCCATTGCAACAGATATACGCGACCTTAGCGCCTCATCTGATGCAAGCAACACATCTCTTTCAGGTAGCATGAGTGTAACGCCCAATGCCCCCTTACTTGTTGGTATTATTGTTGCTTTTTCAGGCTTATCTGCAGCACTTGTCAGCATTGCAACAAGTGCATGCCCACCCTCGTGGTATGCTACAATTTTCTTTTCCTCATCACTCATTGCAAGAGACTTCCTTTCGCTTCCTATAATAACCTTATCTTTGGCAAATGCCAAATCACTCATCGTGACTAGGTTTTGGTTATTCCGCGCAGCATTCAAGGCAGCTTCATTAATCAGATTTTTAAGTTCTGCACCAGAAAAGCCTGGTGTACCCCTAGCTATATTATGCAACTTTACATCTGGAGAAAATGGGATGTGCTTAGAGTGCACATCCAATATCTTCTCTCTACCGTTAACATCTGGTAACGGTATTATAACCTGCCTATCAAATCTACCAGGTCTAAGCAACGCTTTATCCAATACCTCTGCTCTATTAGTCGCGGCAAGCACTATCACATTGCTATTGTCTGAGAAGCCATCCATTTCAACAAGAAGCTGATTCAATGTCTGCTCACGTTCATCATTGCCCAAATTAAAACCAGAGCCCCCTGCACGCTGCCTTCCCACTGCATCAATTTCATCTATAAATAATATGCAAGGAGCATGCTTTTTTGCTTGTGCAAACATGTCTCTCACCCGGCTAGCACCAACCCCAACAAACATCTCAACAAAGTCAGACCCAGATATGCTCAAGAACGGGACAGAAGCCTCACCAGCAACAGCCTTTGCAAGCAAGGTCTTGCCGTTGCCTGGAGGACCAACCAATAGGCAACCTCTGGGTATCTTACCGCCTAATTTCATGAATTTCTCTGGGTTTTTTAAATAATCAACTATCTCATATAGCTCTACTTTGGCTTCATCAATACCAGCCACATCACTAAATGTAATCTTCTTACTTTTATCATCCTGTGAAAAGAATTTCGCCTTAGATTTTCCAAAATCTAAAGCCCTACCACCGCCAGACTGCACCCCCTTCATGAAATATACCCACACCCCTATTAATAACAGCATAGGAAACCAGGATAAGAGCATAGAAATGAGATACGAAAACGAGCTCTCAACAGGTGCCACCTCTATCATTGCACCATTACTTCTCAACTTGTCCACAAGACTTGGATATATAGATGGAGCAAGCGTGGAAAATTTCCTGCTATCAGTAAGCTCACCTTCAACTATATCACCCCTAATAGTTGCAGATCTCACGCTGCCAGAATCCATGTAATCTAGAAATTCGGAAAATTTTATTCTACTTGACGAGCCCCCAACACCGCCCATAATATCATAGAACATGAAGATAGCACCAGCAATCACAAGCCACAAAAAAAGACCGTTTTTCCCGCTTAGATTTTTCATTTAGTGATCAAGAGCAACAAATCAGGCGTATATACTATCATAATTATCGACTAAATCCACATTGTTGTTTCTGTTCATATTATTGATTACTTACCAATGAAGCTTGACCTAATGGATTTGGTGCAATATAATTTCGGCTGTGTTTAAGGTTTTATCTTTGTTTTATGTCTAGGAAGTGTTTCATCAGTGGTAAGGAGGTGCTGTTCGGCCATAATGTTTCTCATTCCAACAGAAAAACACAAAAAAAATTCCTTCCTAATTTACAGAAGGTTTCATTGATGAGTTTCGCTTTAGGCTGCAAGGTACAAATCAGAATCTCTACCGCTGCACTTAGAAGTATAGAGCACAATGGTGGAATTGATTCATATCTTGTCTCGTCTCGCGATTCAACACTTTCTAAAAAAGCTTTGGATTTTAAGAAAAGAATACTCAAAGTTATGTCAGCTTCTAATGCAGCTGCCATGTAGATATACGTCTCTCTGGAGAGCGTGTTATTGATAGGATGCCTTTTTGATAAGGACTCTAGTAAGGCCTGTGAGGCTTTTAGTGAGCTCAGCAACCTGTATGGCGTTATCGATATCTCGGCTGGCGGCAATACTAATTTCGATGTAATTTTGACACTTGGTGGGGATGGTATGATGCTCAGGGCCCTGCACATGTTTATGGGCGTCAACATTCCAATTTTTGGCATGAATAGGGGGTCCCTTGGTTTTCTCCTTAATAGGTATAGCGCCAAGAACATGATAGAGCGGATCAAGAGCTCTATTCCCGTAGAATTGTACCCTTTAGAGATGCAAGTTACAACAGAATGTGGTAGTGTTGTTAATGCAACTGCTGTTAATGAGGTATCATTACTGAGGCAACTTCATCAAGCTGCAAATGTTAGAATATATATAGATGGTAAGTTAAGGTTAGGTAAATTAGTCTCAGATGGCCTTTTAGTCTCAACACCCGCTGGTAGTAGTGCATATAATTATGCCGCTGGTGGAAGTATAATACCACTTTCTGCAAATGTAATAACACTAACCCCGCTCAGCCCATTTCGTCCGAGGAACTGGCGCAGCGTACTTCTAAGCAATAAAAGCACAATTGAAATAGAGGTGCTAGAGCACCAAAAAAGACCAATAAGTGCTGTTGCAGATTTTACAGAGGTGAGAGATGCAGTTAAAGTTACTATATTTCAACGCAACGACATCAAGCTCACAATACTATCAGATCGTGATGATAATTTAGAAGATAGAATGTTGCAGGAACAATTCTACACATAGTTAAAGCAGTGCATCACTTGCTTGCTGATACAAGCCCAGGGTAGCAAATATAGCATAGGCGATGTTGCTTATATTGTTTAGCTATCTTGAAGAGAAATGGCTAGTAGGGCGGAATTCCGCGTTTTATTAATAGCCTTTAATAAGCCAGCACTCCAAAATTATATTATACGACCACAGCTCTAGATTGCGCGGCGATCTGAATAGCTATAGCATCAACATGTTGTTTGATATTGATAGCCTTATGCCAAGAAAAAGGAAAGTAGCAGATGCCGCTGCTGGAAGCTCTTCACAGACAACGCATGGTAAGAGGGCGCGCACAGAGTCACCAAAGGATATGATCAAGCGGGCCGTTTTAAATGGCGATCATGTTTTATTAGAGGAAGCTATTACTAAGATAAAAGAGGAAGCTACATTAGAGCGGTCGAATCACGCCGCCCAGCTATAAGAAGAGCTTGCTCTGATGCGAGAAAACCCAGAAGCCACGAAGGAAGATATCACTAAAGCTGCGCAATATCTTGCCTGGTACAAGCGAGATGAAACTATGATTACAGAACAGGAAGAAAAGGTAAAAAATGTACTGAAGGAAACTAGGGTTAAGTATGACCGTCTCATGCTTAGCCTTATTGATATTGCCATTAGGAGAGAAGACATAAACTTATTACTGGTTATTGTGAAGAATTGCCCCAGCTTAATCAATCATAAATATTCGAAGTGGTCGCACCAAACTGGTTATGACCCACATACACCCCTATCTGTTGCAATTAAGCATAATGTGTGGGAGCAATTCTGCTTAAATGCAATTAACCCATATCAGGAATTTTTGCATAAAGGTGTAACCGTTACAGCGCTTCAATTTGCAGTCCTCGAATCTAATGAAAAACTTCTTGAGAAGCTAAAAGAGTTTGGTGGGGTTGATGATAGAGGGCTTTTTATATGCGCTATAACGTGCAAGAAATTTGATGTAGCTCTTGATTTATTAAGAAGTGGCGCAGTATCTATAAAGAAAGATATAGAAAGGCTCCGTGAGCTCAGAGCATTGCCGCAACTTTACGATTTTAATCCGAGCTATCATAGCGCGCGCGTATTAGATGAATTAAATGAGTTAAACCCCGCCCTGGTATCATGCTTTGTGGTGCTTAGATGTTTGAATAGCACTAAGCTCCTTGAAGAACGAAGTGAGATGTTGACCCCCACTCCAGTGCTGCCACACGCAGCGCAAGCGTTCCAAGGCATGCACAAAACGCTACTACCTTATTAGACCTGCTGCGTAAGTCGTTTTTTGTTCCTGTGTTTTTTTGTCTTTTTTTTGGACGGGCTTTTGTCTTTTTCTGATGATGCTTATGCAGCAGAAAAACCATTTTTGAGATTAACGATGCCGGCGA
>NZ_JAJBJB010000185.1 GCF_021811845.1 Candidatus Cyrtobacter zanobii
GTTAAATTTTCTTCCTTTTAAACGAAAATGGCAAAATTTCAAAATACTAAATATATTAAATTTTAAATTCTTGTATTTATTTCGCTAAATATTCTTACAGGAGTGTACTTATATTCTTTTTGTTGGGTTTCTCCATAATTTGATTTGAGATTATTCTTATTTTCCTGAAGATATTCTATTAGCAGGAGATCATGAGGTATTTTCATCTTTATTATATCGATACTTTTTATTACTACTAGCTGATCTAACCCTAAAATCTGTATTTTCCTTCTTAATTTCTGTTGGTGCAGTTTCACTTATTTCATTATCTTTCTTTAAATTTGCTCGAATGAGAACTTTTTCTTTCATTTCATTGCGAATTATTTGAGAATACTCATCTTGATAATTATCATCTTGAGAATTAGAATTCTCTCTTATTGATTTAATTTTACTTTTGCATTTCTTATTACCATCAATATACTTTTGGATTTTATTAGCTGGCTTATTAATAGCAGATTTATTTTGGTCGTAAAAGTCATTAATCCTAATTTTGTTAGTCTGTGGAACTCCATTTTTTGGAATACTTCGATTGTATGAAGCAAATAAACCTCCTCCACCATTTGCATGGATGATAGAGTACTTCTTTGGTGTGTTGATCTGATGAACCATAGTTCTACCTGCAATAGAATACGAATTAGACGATGATAGCTCATATCCAATAATATCGTTTCTAGCTCACGTTGGCTGATTGTTACTATATGCATTACATCCGATTTCCTTGAGACCAATGTTCCTGCTTTTATTTGAATTTCCTTTGATATTCAATGGAGCTTGCTTATTTTCAGACTTTTTACTAAGCTTATTTAAAAATACGCTTTTGGTTGACTTCTGAGTGGTTCCTGTATTATTTTGAGTCTCCAGTCACTTTGGTTTTAAACTGGTAATTTCATTTATTGTTAGTGATTCCTTTAGACTGATTAAGTCTAAAAGCAATTATTATGATTAATATTTGAATACCCAAACTGTAATTTATGAAATTAGAAATATTATTTTGTTTAATCCTTAATAAAAGCATATGCTTGTATTCCTTAAAACTAGATTTATTTCTTAAAAAAAGAGATTAAAGTCTTCGATTGCTGAATTTTCTAAAATTTAAGCAGTATTTTTACAGCTTTTGTGCATTTTTAATAAATATATAACTAAATAAAAATAGACTTCTGTTTTGTAAGATGGCATTTAAATATTTGAATATCGCAACTCCTGAGCAATAAAACAAACCAGAAAAAATTGCATATCGTAACAAATCTATATTAAGTTACACAAAGTGTTGCCTTACATTATCAGTAAGATTAAATGCATATATATTTGGTTCCTTAAAAAGCAATTTTAGAGTAAAATCTCAGTTACAGTTTCTTTAAAACTATATTAAATAC
>NZ_JAJBJB010000022.1 GCF_021811845.1 Candidatus Cyrtobacter zanobii
GCCGGCATCGTTAATCTCAAAAATGGTTTTTCTGCTGCATAAGCATCATCAGAAAAAGACAAAAGCCCGTCCAAAAAAAAGACAAAAAAACACAGGAACAAAAAACGACTTACGCAGCAGGTCTAATGCATTTAAACTGCTTCAAGATTCATTTTTGGGAATTAATGGCGTATATACAGAGATCCATACTGGAGAACAGAGTGAAGGCACATGCGCAGACCTCAGCCTGATCAAATTATTTGAAATATATGAAGGGGTTGCTGGTACGCATTCATTACTTAGTGATCGCGCACTCAAAGGATTATTAGATAATATCGAGAATGAGTTATTTGAAAAGAAACTCAGTGATGACAAGAAGAAAATCTTGGTAGCTTATGATGTTGGTGATTTTGAAACGATAAACAATATTTTAAATGAGTACCCCGAGTCTGTTAGAAATGAATTGCTGACTGTACGATATGGAGAGCATGGCTTTGTTATGATAAGATTAAATGTACTCTATATGCAGCAAGAAACTGAATTAAGCGCAGATAACACATCTATTATATCCTTTATACAGGACGGCTATGAGCAACTGGCACATATGCTGAATTTGCAAGATTATCATGGATTATTTTGTAATACCATGATGGGTAGTTAGTAGCTCGTTTGCCTAAGGCTCTGGAGAGAGCCTTAGGCAAAGTTGAATCTGATACTAAGATGAGCAAAGGCCTTTGTTTTCTGAACAAGCGCCTTATTTAAGGTCATAGCTGGGGACCCAAGACTCAAAATAAGTTGTGTTGCTATGAGTATATAGAAAGTAGTACAGCTTTCGTTATCGATTTTCTTATCTTACAAGCAGTTATACAAATTGCACATACTGCACTGTCTTAGCTATAGATAACTAAGCTTAAGAGCCATTAAGAGGCGATTTTTATGTAAATTGATTTCAATTTATTGCTCAAATTCCATTTTGCCTCTGCTATACAGCTATAACTTAGGCCAAGAAGCATGAGGCTTTTAAATAAAATTTAGAAAGATCAATATATTACATGCGCAAAGTATCTAATCCTGATTTGCCAAAGCTATACCACTTTTATGTTATTTTAGCCATACATCATGCTATGTTATAGCATAGGCAATACAACTTGAGATATCTTAAAATGATAAATGAATTAGATTTCAATCGATTAATGTATAGGATTTGTCTCAACCTCTTATGCCTAAGCTAAAGCATCATAAAGTGGCTTTATAGATATCTCATTGAGTTAATTTAATAAAACTTGTGTAATAATTGCTTTTATATCGCTTTATCCATACAGGCTAACTATCTACATAATATGACAACAACCACACGCTCTTATTAAGAATGACTATATTCTATAGAGGGCGCAAACCAGCAAAGAAGCCTAATATGCGCCCAAACAGACACTCCCATACTCAAAAGCGCCACTCCTTCCCACTAGTCAAGCGCATAATGTTTGAAATATGCTTGCAATATACTAAGACTACAATAGATATGCAAGAAATAAATATGTATATATCTTCATAAAAGAGCGAAATAATGACTGGCAGTAGAATACTCAATAATGATGAGAGTGATGATAGCCTAGTTTTCCAAAATACCACTATCCATATTAGCAAGGTTGGTAAAAAGATATAAAAATTAACCGCTGCAATATAGCCAAATAAAGTGGCCACACCCTTGCCCCCCCTAAACTTTAACCAAACTGGGAAGATATGCCCAATAACAGATAGTGAAGATATAGCTATATGAAAACTATCTTGATAGTAATACCCTACAATAGATGTTGGAATAAAAGCCTTCAAAAAATCTAAGAGAAAAACAAGGAATCCAAAGAGTTTGCCACCAACTCGCGTAGCATTTGTTGCTCCTATATTGCCAGATCCGCTATTTCTGATATCACCCTTATTCAATATAAGCCCCAAGATCAAACCAGATGGTATAGAGCCACAACTGTATGAAAATACAGCTATATATAAAACATCAAGCATAGTAAATAATTATATAAAATGAATTAAATGCATATTACGCAACCCTTGAAATGGCTACTAAATATTTTTCTGCTGAATCTTTATAACTGGAATTTGGCTTATAAATCTTCACATCCTTAAAATATGTCTTTGTTTTATCGATTAGAATCTTGTCGCCACTACCACACATAATTTTTGCAATTAAATGCCCGCCTCGCGCTAAATGCATGATGGCAAAATCAATAAAAGAATCCACTAATTCAAAATTTCGTACTTGATCTGTTTGCGCATCACCAGTTGAATTTGTAGCCATATCACTTAGTACAATATCAAATTTATGGCCAGAGCTTGCTGCAAGTAGCTTTTGCCTCGCTTCATTGGCAAGAAAGTCTCCGCAAATAGTTATTGTGCTATCGAGTTTTGTTTCCTTTAGGTCTATCCCTATTATAACTGAGCTATTAGATGCATGAGATTTAATCACTTGTAGCCAACCTCCAGGAGCACACCCCACATCTAAAATAATTTGTCTTCGCTCCTTTTTAAAAAGACGGAATTTTTGATTAATTTCTATGAGCTTATATGCAGACCTACACCTGTAACCATCAACACTAGAACGCGCTGTATAAGGGTCTTTGTTTCTTCGCAGAATCCAATCTGATCTACTTGCCTTTGGCATTGATCACCAGCTGATTCACATTTTGCGCAAACTTCCCAACAATAGACGCGTTACCTATGCTCTTGTGAGCAATTGCTGGAACTGTTCTAAGATTTTTGCCGTCTATATTAACTATAAATGAACCAAGAACCTGACCCTTTGTAATTGGAGCACTAATTACAGCCGCATGCTCAAATAATATTTTAATATCTTGGCTATTGATATGATTCTTCACAAAGATATCAAGATCTTCTTGTACAGTTACTGGTATATTACCCTCTTTTCCATACCACAAGGCCAGTTTTGCTGCGATATGCCCCTTAGCAATCAATTTAAGCTTCTTAAAATTATTAAATGCAAAGGAAAGGAGTTTGAGCCCCTCCTGCTCTCTTTCAGCTACTGTTTTTAATCCGTTAATAACAGCAATCATTCTTACATCATTCTTTTTAGCACTCAAAGTAATGCCGCGACCACCAATCTCAGTAGTCCCAGTTTTCAAGCCGTCAATTCCAAGCCTACCTAGCATTGTATTACTATTCCGCTGAGTAATATTGTTATATGTAAATGTTTGTTCCGAAAAATAATTATAATATTCAGGATAGTCCCTAATAATAGCCATTGCTAACACGGCTAGATCCCTAGCTGTCATAAAATGCTCAGCATCAGGCCACCCGCTTGCATTTTTAAAATGTGATCCAGTAAGCCCTATCTTAGATGCCAAGATATTCATCTCTAATACAAACTCATCTTCAGAGCCAGCAATCAGTTCCGCAATAGCAACACTTGCATCGTTTCCAGAATCAACAATAATGCCCCTTATAAGGTCATTAACATTAACTCTTTTACCTTGTTCTAGAAACATTCTTGAACCACCCATTGCCCAGGCTTTCTTACTGATAATACATTCATCTGTTAACTTAATGCGCCCATCCTTTAGGCTTTTAAAAGTTAAGTACAGCGTCATTAATTTGCTCATGGATGATGGAGTCATTTTCTCATCCCCATTTTTGCTAAACAGCTCTGTGCCAGTACTTTCTTCCATCAAAAATGCCTGCGCCGCTGGGGTTTCAAAACTAATAGCAGCATAAGGAACAAAAATAAGCGCGAATATAAGTGTTACAAGCGAGCGCATCTATATAAACAACTAAATTTATTAACGGCTATATATCAAAAAATATGGCAAAATAAAAGAAATAGGTGTAATTTGGTGTGGTAAATTTACAAAGCTTTCTAGTAAATGGAGAAAATTTTGTTCTTTCTTATCTTTTCTTGCTTCTTCTCTTCTTACTCATATTCTGAGGAGTTTTTGAAAGCTAAGAGTTTTGAGAATTGGGATGTCTTGATGTCTTTTCGTGACGGAAGGATCAATACGTGCCATACCGTATCCAAGCCTTCGTCTGGTATATTAACTTCATTATTGGCCATTTCTTATGCGGAACATGGATGCTTTTCCTTTAGCATTAACCTATCTGAAGACGTTCTTTTTACAGATGTCAGCGATGTTTTTGTATATGTGGGTAAAGTAATGCACAAGCTGAAGCCGAGATTACGTGGTGCAGTTACTTTTAGTGCTATGCAGGATAAAGCAATAATCAACGATATCATCTATGAAAGCTTGGAGAATGGATATATAGATATAGAGATTCAGATGAAAAATGGTGTGAAGACCATAGAAAAATATCCTATACATAGGCTTTTAGATTCTATGATATACATAGAAAAGAACTGCTGATATAACCTCTGCCAGTGAATTATATCTATCTGTGCTATGGATTTTCTGGATGAGGCCAGGATTTATGTGAAGGCTGGTGATGGTGGCCGCGGAGCTTGTAGCTTTAGGAGGGAGAAATATGTAGAATTTGGTGGCCCTGATGGTGGTGATGGCGGTCGCGGTGGGGACGTTATATTCAGGGTTGCTAGTGGTCTTAATACATTAAGTGAGTTTCGTTATAAGAGGCAGTTTAAGGCCGAAAATGGCTCAAGCGGCTCTGGAAAAGCCAAGTTTGGTGCATCTGGCAAGACGCTTGTTATAGACATACCGCTTAATACACAAATTTTTACTGCAGATGGAGAGATAATGCTCAAAGATATGAGTGCGCCCGCCGATGCTGTTGTTATTGCTAAAGGTGGCAACGGTGGCTTAGGTAATATGCGCTTCAAAAGCTCAACAGACAGAGCACCATCAACCTATACAGAAGGTTGGCTCGGGCAAGAAATGGAGCTACTTCTAAAACTCAAACTATTTTCTGATATTGGTCTACTTGGCTTACCAAACGCTGGTAAATCTACGTTACTTGCAGCAATTACAAGATCTAAAACAAAAATTGGAAATTATCCATTTACAACACTTGTCCCACACCTAGGTGTGTTAAAGAAGGGATATGATGAATTGGTTATTGCAGATTTGCCAGGGCTAATAGAAAATGCTAGTGCAGGAGCAGGCCTTGGGCATAGATTTTTAAAGCATATAGAACGGTGTAGGTTGTTATTGCATGTGCTAGATGCATCACAGGATGTTATTGCGAATTATAGGATTGTGAAAAACGAGATGCATTTATATAATAATGAGCTATCAAATAAACCAGAGCTGATATTACTGAATAAAGTCGATGTTATATCGCCCGATGAGCTCAAACTAAAAATAGCTGAAATTCAGGCTATAACAAACTGTACAGTGATATATTGCTCTGCAATTGATACCACAAGTGCTTATAGCATTATAGATCATCTATTTAGATTTGTCGGCAAAAATTCAACATAGCACGATGTTATGTTTTATATGCTTTATAAACCAAAAGACTACAATTTATACGTTTTTATGCGCTTGTGATTCTTGAGCCTTAGACCCTCCGTTGAGTATTTTTTGTATTGTGCCGCTCGTTCGGTTCTGGGATGGGCCTGCAAGTGTGCGCTCACAATTATACACATAATCTTGCCCGGCCCGGTAAGCATCAACAACCCCATCTAACCCCTTCATATGTGGGTGTTTATCGACTGCATCATATATTATCTTATTATTAGCGCTGCTATTTATAGCTCTCCCAAGGGATTGCTCTATATCTTGCAATCTTTCCTGTGCTTTTTGCTTTTCTGCATCTCTGCCAGTAGTGCTTACTTCATATAACGCGCTAAGCTTTATGCATGTTTCAAGGGAAAGGTCAGGGTTATTTTTTAGTAATGGTTTATTATCTATATCTTTAAAAATTTCCTTTTGCTTCATAAACGAGGCAAGGTCGTTTTGCGGCTTAAAATAAGGTAGCTCATTTGGTAATGATTTCACATCAATTTTCATCACCTCATCCAGTGCAGCTTTATTATAATTCACCTTAAGACCACCATAATTATCTGGTAAAACAGAATCAGATGTGCGCTTAATTACATTGCTACCTAGGTTTGTTAATAAATAATCACTTTTACCCTGTTTCACAACATCTAAGCCCGCATCCTTTAAAGCAGAGACCAGATCTTCTTTTTTATATTTGCTTCCCTGTAGATACGAATTCAATATTTTATTACCTAAAATATTGTTAGTATCCAAATAATTTTTGATATAACTTTTAAATGTTGAGGAACCAAATTTAATTGCAAATTTTTCATTTTCGGCAGCAGAAAATTGATCAGCAGCGCCTGAAGCTGAGTGGGAACCTAGCGCGCCGCTTGTTCTTGGTGCCGCGCCCTCAAGGCCAACGCCCATTATGTTACCCTTTACGTTCATATATACATGCCCACTTTTACCATCTGATGAAATGGTTTTAGTTGGATCAGACATGTACTGATTCCCAGCTCCGCCAATCCCAATATTGAAACCAAAATGCTCACTATGTTTACTAAATGGGTTTGCTAACGGCAGCCTGGCCCCAAATGTGTTAGTGAGCGCCGCAACTGCATTATATGTGGCACATAAAGCGACTGCCAGTGGGTATGTGACCCACCTTACCATCGTATACTGATCTAGAGTTAGTAATACACGTGGATTTGCAATCCTACCAACAATACCAGACACACCATATCTTATACCCTTTAATTCTTGGATATCATTGCCTTTACCTTTATACGAATGTGTTGCTGCATGCCTATCAAACACTATTTCCTTACCGCTTAATGTACTTTCTCTATTATCAGCTAGTGAATATGCTGTATCATGTATCCCATCCTTGCCACCCGCAACCCACTCTAGCACTCGTTTTGCATTTGTTTTTTCAAACTTCAATGCATTTCTTCCACCATGACCAGCCATGTACACACCGATTGGTAGATTCAAATCTGATGCAGGTTTTTCTACATACTCTAATGCACCAGTTTTACCATTCCTTGCTATGCCGCTCACAGTCCCTGGACATGATCCTAGCAAAAGCAATATCCTCATATACGCATCTGCCTTTAGTCCATCCCTAGTATTTTCTGTGTCATCTTTATTAATAGTTGCCCTTAGCTTATTCATATCATTTGTAAGTAAAGACTGCGCACTTTGATTAACAAGTGCTGCTGCAAGACGATCTCTCATATCAATCTATACTCAAAACACGAATACGAAACAAACCAACTCATCTATACATAATATGATGCTGTATTATATAATATATTAGCAGTCTTGCTTTTAGTCAAATATTGAGGTTATTGAGCTTGATCTCGATAATATATTGCATAAACCCAACATAGTTTCTTGTGATTATTTAAAACACTCACAAAAAATATGGCTTTTGCGCATATTTACTTTTGCATCTTATTATATACCATCCGCAATTTTATGAATAGGATTAGGTTATTTATACCCCTTAGTAGATTATCAAATGGTGCAACAGTTCAGCTTGGCATGGAGGATTTGAATTATTTGAAAAACGTAATGAGGTGTAGGGTCGGTGATAGGGTTGATATTTTTAACTCAATAGATGGAACATGGGAGACCAAGATCAAATCGTTTCATCCCGTGCCATTATTAATGTGTATAAATTGTATTAAAGAACAAGACAGTAAACCTCTTAAAAAAATTTCTCTTGCGTTTTCTCTTTTAAAACCAAAGTCAACTGATTTTGTAATACAAAAAGCAACGGAGCTAGGCGCTCACTGTATATACCCAATAATTGCATCAAGGAGCGTCTCTCGATCACTTAACTTAAAAAGGGCGCAATTGATTGCCAAAGAGGCATCAGAGCAGTCATTTAGAGATAATGTGCCTGAATTGCATGCAGAGTGCGATTTAAATAATTTTCTTGCCTCAAATAAAGCCAAAATAATACTTTCAAGCCTAGAAAATCAACGTGTTGAAGTACTTGATGCCGCTAAAACCACACTGACTGAGGATGTTGTGCTGATCGTTGGTCCAGAAGGAGGATTTACTAAAGATGAATATGATAGTATAACCAGCCGCGATGCTATCCCCGTTACACTCGGTGGTTTCGTTTTACGCGCCGAAACTGCGTCCTTGTCTATTTTGTCAAATTATATGATGTCTATTAGATGGTTAACTATTTGAGAGATTTTTTGCCTTTAATACAAGATAAAAGCAGCCAGATGGAGGCTTGGATTGAAGATTTTAGGAACTGTAGAGATTGGCCTATGTTTATGTCTTTAGACGTGAGAGTATCTGAATTTAAAATTGCCCATGTAGATAGCAATTTATTTCCAGCTGGGTTTAATAATCTATCAGATGAAGGTAAAGAAAGGGCTGTTCAATCGATGAAACCTTTATTGGAAAATTTTTCCAATATTTTATTAGTAGCGGAAAAGAGCACAAAAAACAAACTATATGCACATAATATCATTGCATTAAGAGATATCATAAAGTCTGCAAGTGGTGCAGATGTGAGGATTGGTGTGTTTAATAATGATGGCCTGGAATTTACATGGGGAGAGGCTGAAATTATCAGCAAAATTGGTCAAAATGTGAGAATAGTGGGGCAAGATTGGGCTCCAGATGTCATTATTCTGAATAATGATCTGACATCTGGGATGCCAGATGTCCTTGTAGATGTGCATCAAAATATCTTCCCATCACCATATCTTGGTTGGTTTCAAAGGAGAAAATCAACACATTTTGAAATATATAACAAAATAGTGCGCGAGTTTGCAAGTCATTTTGGCTTTGATGAATTTTTGATTTCTTTAAGATCTGAACAGGTGCAGAATGTAGATTTTAGAAATAAAATTGGACTTGAATCAATATTTTTAAAAGGACAATTATTGTTTAATGCTATAGAAGGTGATTATAAAAACCATCATATAGATAAAAAACCATATGTTTTTCTCAAGCCAGATAATGGTACGTTTGGTATGGGTGTACTTGAGATAGATGATTTAGAGTCTTTATCACATATTAATAAAAAAAATCGTCATAGTATCAATAAAGTAAAGGATGGGCGAAAGACCTCATGCGTTATACTGCAAGAGGGGCTGGAAACAAATTTTAGTTTTTTAGACCATTCAGCAGAAAAGGTTATTTATAGCGTAAATGGAGAAATAGCGGATATGCTAGTGCGATATAATCAGCATTCTGATAATCATGGCAACTTGGGTAAGAGCGGCGCACTTATTAAATCACTGAATGCAAAGATGGAATTTGGGATAGAGTGGCTCATTAATAAACTTGCAAACCTGGCCGCTATAGAGGAACGTATGCTAATACACAAGCAATAGCTGATAATCTTATCCATTACATATTAACACATTGATCTATGAAAGTATTTATGTATACATAAAATAAATACTTTTAAGTGTGGTATGATTTTGAGGATTTTATTGATATGTATAGTTGGTTGTTTTTTGAACATTGTGTCTATGGCTGATACTAAAGGACTAATCAAAAGGAGTGCTATTTATGGTAACCCAGATAAAAGCGCTGTTCAGATCAGCAATTCTGGTAAGTATCTTTCATATCTCTCAAATAGTAATGGTGTGCTTAACGTGTTTGTTGCAGATATTGCTGATATTAAAAGCGCAAAGCCAGTAACTCATGATACAGTAAGAGGTGTCAGACAGTATTTTTGGAGTAGAGATGATAAATACATCCTATATATGCAGGACAGCGGTGGGGATGAAAACCTCAGGATCCATAGAGTCAATTTACAAACATTAGAAGATAAAATATTAACACCAGAGAATGGTGTTAGGGCTGTTATCTATAAGGCGAGTCATAAAAAGCCTGGTGAGATGATGATTGGCCTTAATAATAGACGCAAGGACTTCTTTGATGTTTATAAGCTGGAGATTGAAACAGGAAAGCTATCTCTAGTCTATGAAAACAATAAATTTCACGAAAGGGTTATTATTGATGACGAGCATAATATTAGGTTTGGTTATGTGCATCAGCCCGATCTGAGCGTCAACATATTAGAATTTAAAAAAGATGGTAGTGAGTCTCTCTTCCTTCATATTGCTTATGAAGACTATAAAACTACAAGCCTTGCTGGGTTCGGTGAGCAAGAAAATAAGATTTACATAGTCAGCTCTGAGGGTCTAAATACAAGCGCATTATATTCTATAGATTTAGTAACAAAATCTAAAACCTTGTTATATTCAAACCCAAATTGCGACCTTAATGGCGTGGCGTTACAACCAATAACACATAGGCTGGATGCTGCTATGTATGAATATACAAGGATTGGGTATCACACCTTTAATCGCGAATTTGAAGCGCACCTTAACAAGCTAAAAAGTACACATACTGATGCAGATATATCAATAGTTTCTAGAAGTATGAAAGATGATAAATGGGTCGTAGCATTTGGTTTTGACAATGGACCAGCTCGTTATTATCTGTATGATACACTTCTTGGTAAAGCAAAATACCTATTTAGTAATATGCCACAGCTTGAAGATTACAAATTGAACAAAATGCATCCAGTAGTCATCAAATCACGAGATGGTCTTAATTTAGTAAGCTATATATCGATTCCAGAGGATGCTAAGGTCACACATAATGATTACAAAACAAAACAACGACTCCCAATGGTACTATTTGTACACGGTGGCCCGAATGCAAGAGACAGCTGGGGCTTTCAACGCCCTCACCAATGGTTAACTAATAGAGGCTATGCCGTGCTAAGTGTGAATTATAGAGGATCTACTGGCTTCGGCAAAGATTTTATAGTGGCAGGGGATGGGCAATGGGCAGGAAAGATGCACGATGATCTGATCGATGCAGTGGACTGGGCAATAGAAAATGGCATAGCAGATAAGGATAAAATAGCAATTATGGGTGCTAGCTATGGTGGTTATGCAACTTTAGTTGGTCTCACTTTTACCCCTGAAAAATTTGTTTGCGGCATTGATATTGTAGGTATTTCAAACTTGGCTACGCTTCTTAACTCTATACCTGAATATTGGAAACCTTCTTTAGAGGCTGCAAAGAAAATGGTAGGTGGAGATCCTAATACGGCAGAAGGTGTTAAGGCCCTTAATGCTAGATCACCGCTTTTTTATGCAGATAGGATAAAGAAGCCTCTTTTAATTGCCCATGGGCGGAACGATCCTAGGGTTAAGATGGCTGAATCTGATCAGATTGTAGAAAAGCTGAATTCTAAGGGAATACCAGTGACCTATATTGTATATCCAGATGAAGGGCATGGATTTGCTAGACCAGAAAATCGTCTATCGTTCTATGCTGTTGCAGAAGGCTTTTTAAGCAGGTATTTAGGTGGCAAATATGAAGAAATAGGGACAGATTTTGAAAATTCTTCAATACAAATCACATCTGGTAAGCAATATTTGCCATTTGCAGTTCCATAGAATATGCATAGCCCCAGCAAAAGAAGTTAGGACATACCTTAGCTTGGGTGGAATTATTCCGCCCAAGCTAAGCGTCCTTAAGATTTATGCACCACCAGTACCAAGAAACGACCCAAAACCTGTTATAAGTATATGAAGCCCAGGCACTAAACGAAATATTAGCGAGTATAGTGACAACATCATCCGTCATGCCAATTTGAGAATACACCACTATCGTAAAGATCATAAACAAGCTTCAGGCCCTCAAATCCCTTTATCAATGGGTTAGCTGCATTAACAAGACCATTAATATCCTGTGCGATGCTTATAGCTGGTTGTGCTGATTCTGGTAATACACATTTTGCCATACCAAGACCAGCAGCAACTGATGCACCGTATATATTAAACGTTACAAGGTGCATTAATGAAGACGCCGCCATATCAATTGCACATTGATAATATGCGTTATCACTCTCGAGCAGATCAGTATTACTTCTTAGGGTATACACAACAGTATTTGCAATTGGCGCAACAGTTCCACCTGTGTAGATGCTATTTGCAACGCTCAGCCCAGAATGCAAAACGTTTAGACCTGTATTTAAATAAGCACTCTTTGGATCAATGATATCGTGTTTATCATCATACTGATGGTACACATCATTCACCGCCCTAATTATATTCTTACTATTTTCAATCAGGTAAATACCAGTTTTCGTCACTTCCGCGTATTTTTTCTTAGCTTCAGCTTCACGCTCCATAGCCTTTCTTTCCTCATTCTTAATAGCATTTTGCCTTTTCGCCTCCATAATCAGACTCTCCTGCAAAGCTTGTTTCAGCTGCATCTTATAATCTTCTTCCATTTGCATCTCACGGGCTATACGCTCATCTTCAGCATATATTTTATTTTGGTCATCATAGACAACATGCGCAGCTCCATCATCCAGATCTGAATCACTATCTTCATCATATATCCTGGCCATATTTAGATCGTCACTGTCTAGATCGTCACTGTCTGAGTCGCTGTCCGCATAATAGACCCTTGCCGCCCCATCTAGATTATCAGCATCTGAATCACTACTTTCATGCGCAGCTTCATCAGCAGCGCGCGGCAACCCATTCTCTCCTGTATTCTCCTTTGCATCCGCTTCTGCCTTTATTTTATCAATTTGCTTTTCTACAACTGCCTTAAATGCCCGCTTACAGTCATCTTTGCCAATATCGACATTAATTCCGTATGTGCTCTTAATAGCTGACTGTATTATATGCGCAGCTGTAAACTCCGTTGTTAGCGCAATGGCTTGCCCGTTATCCTCCTCATTGTATTCAAGGCCTGCACGAATCGATGAATCTCTATAAAGCTCCATTACATATGGCACCATTTTATCAATCTCAATATAAGATTCATCATATATCTTATCGAATCTTGCTGCGTAATTATGTATGCCCCTAACATCCACATTAGGAATATGAACACCTTTATAAAGTGCATCAAAGCGATCATACAAGGTCGTACTTGGAGTTTTAGGAGCAGGCATTAGGCTTGCAAAGCTTAGCATTGCCATCTGAAAGGTACTAATCTTCGTTTGCAATAGGACTAAATAAAAGTGGTTGTAATTTTGCATACATTGCATTCTCTACCATTTGCCCAATACTTGGCTCGGCGCTTTGTACATTATATCGAGACATATATACTAATATCATTCTGAACACTGAAACCGAAAGCAGCATTGACACCTCAATGCACCAAAGGTATGCAGCATTATAGCATTGATTGGTACAATAGTATACTAGCCCAGCATTATAAAATATTGCTATAGCATAGGCAATAAAACCTGAGATATTTTCAAAAGATAAATAAATTAGATTTCAATCGATTAATACATAGGATTTCTCTCAACCTCTTATGCCTAAGCTATATTT
>NZ_JAJBJB010000186.1 GCF_021811845.1 Candidatus Cyrtobacter zanobii
ATCTGATACTTCTGCTCCATTTATTGCTGAAGAACTAAATGCGGTGCTTGCAGAGATCTGTTCGAAGTCTCATATAATGAACCTGCAGAAGTGCAATAATGTACTTGAAGAAGTGCAGAAGCTGATCATCAATATAATTGCAAAAATCACAATAGGGTTCAAAGACAAAGAGGATATCCTTGTAAAACAACTTATTGACAACTTATGACAGTTGAAAGATAGCAATGACGCAGAGTATGTGAACAGCGTGCTCGCTCCATTACTTAAAGCAGAATACAGAGTACCAGTCAGTTTCAGCTTCAGAGATCCTACTGACAACTCACTACTAACATTTAAAGCTGCTTCTGAACGGTGGCTTGAGTCACAAAGACAAATAAGTTTCCTTTCTCGGCCTGAGCTTGCTAGAGTAGTTGACTTTTGGGGAAAAGTGCTTGACTCTTCATTCAATCGAAGCAAAGTATTTTCGGCAAGATGGCAAAATATCTACACGTTTACAGGAACTAAAATAGGCATTCCAGACTTGAAGAACATGATAGCTAAAATGCTCGGCAAAACATCTTTTATTATAATCATTGAAGGGCAGTCAAAGCAAGGAGTAAAATGTATTTTTGGAGCATTCAACAGAAATGCTTTACGATTAGAAAATGGAAAATACAAAATGAGCGCTTCTGCAGATAACCTCTACTTCTGAGTTACTGGTATAAAGACATACAGCTTTAGTCTCGAAACAGGATTAGAGTCTATCCGTATTGATACATCAGGTGATGTCCACACCCTTGAGTTGGCAGGAGGATTCATTCGACTTGAGTTTCCAAACGAAAACCCTTTCCAATTCGGACAAGTAAACTTGCCTTGAAGCAGCCGTACCCAATCAGAACCATATCAACCAGTCAGCGACTTCAGACTTGACAAGATTGAGATATTGCAAATCGGAGGAGTGCAGTCTCCGAAAGATGAGCAGGTTCAAGATGCAGATTCACCGAATTTGATTTTACAGCTCAAGTCAACACTCGAGTCAATGTTCGAGATACCGAGAGCACTTAGAGTGTTTAGAGACAACTGATTCCTAGGTAAGCGATATTCTCAATAATAATCTTTAGCTTCGTCGCTCCTTGACTTCAATTCTGAATGATTCCCTGACAAGCTGA
The DNA here is from genome assembly GCF_021811845.1 of Candidatus Cyrtobacter zanobii. GTDB lineage: Bacteria > Pseudomonadota > Alphaproteobacteria > Rickettsiales > Midichloriaceae > Cyrtobacter > Cyrtobacter zanobii. The sequence goes on from NZ_JAJBJB010000186.1 coordinate 1,149, forward strand.
AACCCACTCCAACCCAGCCAGGAGACTCGCTAGTTGAGATTTTTGCTAACTTGGTGAATAGCGAATCTGCAGACTGAATTGTAGACTTGACAATCGATTTAGACGAGTTCTTATGGGCATGGAAACTTAAACGAAAATCAGCTTCTGACCAGTCCGAACGAAGTTCTAGAAGAGCCAAGTCGAGAGCATCAAAGGAAGCACCTCCTCCAATCAGCCTCTTCGAAAGCTTTGAGCGCAATGGAGGTGTAGGCAAGCTTATAT
>NZ_JAJBJB010000187.1 GCF_021811845.1 Candidatus Cyrtobacter zanobii
ATACAAACACAAAGCCATCAAAATAGTGAGCCAACTATTGGCAATTACTTGGGCTGCTTGGAGAACTTTAGATTATGACTGCTGTAACATTGCATTGAAGATCTGAACTACGATTGAGCCAATCAAGTAGACGCCATAATCCTTCCAAAGCTTGTCTGTCAAGCAGTTGAAAGCTTGCATTAGTTTAATAGTTTACTCAGAATTTTGACAGCTAAATTGATTTTAAATTAAAATCTGAACTAATACAAAACCCAACTAGTAGTGCTTCAATACTAAAAATTAAAATTAGTGATTGTTAATGCATCAGGAATTGCTTTTGCAATTGATTAGAAGACAAATTAATTATTTCTTCTTGTTGACTGATTTCTCCTTTTTGGCTGACTTTTCCTTATCGGCTGGTTTCTCCTTGTTGGCTGATTTTTCTTTTGCCTTCTTGTCTGTATCTTTAGTCTTTGCGTCTGACTTGTCTTTCTTGGCCGACTTTTCTCCCTTTCCTCCCTTTTTGCTATCTTTGCTTCTGCCTCTGTCCTTTCCTGAGGATTTTGCTTCTTCTTTCTTGCCTTTCTTGTCTTTCTTTTCTTCCTTTGGCTCTTGGCCGGCTGGGTCGTCCTTAGTGAAGGCAATGTAGCTGAGAATAACTCCTAACAAGCAGAGAACACCGAAGACTATGAATTGGACAAGAATGCATTTCTCTCCTGCACATTTGTCCGAACCGTCGCCTTGTTTGCCGTAGATCCAGTCGAACAGCTGTCCAAAAGCAAGGATTCCGAGTGCGTTTAAGAACACAGCAAGACCCCAGTTCAGTCCAAAGTTCTTCGGGCCGGCGTCGTCCATCACGATTTGAGGCACAATGACCCACCACGTGCCGAGTCAAATTCCGATCAGTATGCACGAGATGAAGATGAACGAGGCTCCGACCGGCTCGCCGAGCAATGAGATTCCGAATCCGACGGCTCCAGTCAGTGCACCGAGAGCTGCGAACAAGTATCCGTTGATCTTCGATGACAAGAGATAGGCAAGGAGTCCACCTCCAAATCGAGCTGACATATCCGCAATCCAGAAAGTGTCGATGATGTGGTCTGCTGCTCCAGCTTTGTTGTATGAGAAGCAAATCTGGAAGATGTTGAAATTGTATGTCTGGCAAACTCCGACAACTAAGAATGTTGACAGCATCAGGCACAGATATTTCGGTTGTCCAAGCATTGCTCCGAACGACTTGTCGTTGTGCTTGTCGATCTTGCCAGTTAGACTGACTTTACCGCTCTTGAGTGTATCCGCGATTGTTTTACCTAATACTCCGAGAGCAATGAAATTGAACACAATGAAGACGTAGAAGATAATAGCTCCAGCCATCCATTGATCATATAATAAAGCTGTAACATAGTATGCAGCCAAACATATAGC
>NZ_JAJBJB010000188.1 GCF_021811845.1 Candidatus Cyrtobacter zanobii
GCTACAAATCACCAAGTCCAACTATTCTGAGCAAGCGCACTCGATCAGTACCGCTCAATATCTGCAGTGCTATCATAGAATCACTTGTATGTGTAAGGAGCTCCTGTCAGCGATGATATGTTCACAAAGCTTGTAAGAGCAAAGGTCCCTGAAGTGCTACCTGTAGGAGTAAATGGAACACTTTGATCTGTCCCTCCAACAGATGCTGTCGTTGCATTTGCAAGGTCAATACCAGTAACCGTGATTGTTACGTTTGATGGATTAGGTGAACCAAAGAACTTATCAAGCACGAAGACCTCTGGTTGTCAGCATGCATAGTAAAGCGATGAACTCACTATGTAGAATGTAGCCCTGTTGAAAGATACAGAAAGAGCAACGTTTGAAATTGGAACCAGATATGGAGGAGGGTTCAAACACCAGATATTAGTACTCGAGATGTATTGGGCTTCCATGTCAAAGTATTCATTTGTGGTCAGTTGCATTCTGCAGCTCAGGAAAGACCCAGAGTTGTAAAAATTAGTTCCAATCACCAAAATATAGTCTTTTCCAATCATTGGAATTTGCAAATTGTCAACACCGGTAAATGTAGGAGCAGCAAAAAGCGTAAAACTTTGAGGTGATGAAAACCAAAACAAGCCATCAACTGAAATTGATATGTTTAAGGTTTCATCGCTATTTTGTCAAGGCGATGGTGATTTTCAAACAACAATTTTGGCTATTGGGTACACAATAGCAAAATTAGCAGGATAGCTTCCAAACTGGCATTCAATATTTCCTGTAAATGGTAGAGAGCTAACACGCAAACTTACATCTTCCCCTGTACCACAAGAAGCTCAGTTAACTGACATAGATAAAATAGCTGGAGGTTCATATAGCATGAAGCTAAGTGTTCGTTGCGCATAGGCACTGCTCGACACGGAGATTGCCTTCACTCTCAAAGAAACAAATGATTCAGATTCAAAATCAGGAGGCCTTCATTGAATTGACGTTGAGTTTACATATACAGCATCGATGAGATCTGTCTGAAATCCATATTCAAAAGCGCACTGGTACGAAAGTGAACTATCAAATCCTGTGCCTGATACTGTCAGCAAATATTGATGGAATTCCTTGATCGGAGAATACTCAATGTATCGAGGGACGCTTCGGGGAGAAACAGAAGTTATAATCGGAAGGCTGAAGATCGTTATTGTGTTAGCTCCAGCTGTACTTGCTCCATATGTTACATTTCCACAAGTCACAATCTCAACAGAAACTTGCGTTGTCTCAGAAACCAAAGCAGGAGCTTGACATACAATAAAGCTTGGTGATCAACAGCTACTTTCAAGAGCTGTATAAGGCAAGTAAACTGTACCGAATTTTAGATATATTTCTGAATATGGGGGAAAGGCAGGAACGTGT
>NZ_JAJBJB010000189.1 GCF_021811845.1 Candidatus Cyrtobacter zanobii
TTCTGTCTCTTTGCTCTTTAATTTTCAAAGCTCTTTCTTTTTTCTCTTCAATCTTTTCGATTAGCCGAACTTTATATAAATTGTGAAGATTCTTTTCCCTTTTGAAATTGTCTTCGTGATCTAGGTGTTTAAGTCGAGTAATCTCTTTCCGTTGTTCGTTTTCAAATTCAACTGTGGTCTTGGCTCTTGACTTCTCGTCCATCTTTTCTTTAAGATTTTCGACTCTTTCTCTATCGCTCCTCATTTGTTGCTGCAAGTTGACCTTGACTTTGTATTCCTTCATTTCACGTTTCTGTTTAAGCTTCTGCTTCATATCCTCAAGTCCTTTTACAACTTTTTCACTCCGTTTGTATTTTTGAGTTAAAGAACGGATATTTGGAGAGCCATCAAATAACTCTGTTGATTTGTTTTGGATGTGCAACTGCTTATTTATTCTCAACTTTTTCTAAGTGAAATGAATTATTCTGCAGACGTTCTTTAATAATGTTTTGTTTGTTCTCGTCAGCCTTCCTGAGCCTGTCCTCGATCTGTTTGCTCTGGTCGTCGGCGTCGTCGTCGGGCAGCAGTCCGTGCTTGTCGTAGTAGCTGCGCCGGTTCTCGCTGTCCTGCAGGTACATGGTGCGGATCTTGTGCTTCTCCTTCTGCTCCTTGTCGCGGAGGTACTTCTCGTACTGCTGGTGCATGCTCTTCTGTTTGCGGTGGTTCTCCTTTTCGAGTTCCTTCGCGGTCCGGTTTTTGTTGTCCAGGGCCTGCTGGCGCTTCAGCTCGACCTTTGCGAGGCGGTCTTGCTTTTTCTTTTGTTCTTCTTTGAGCAGCTTTTCGCGTTCTTTGCTGCGCTGGAGTTCGTGCTTGAGCTTGTCGTCGGCCTTTTTGAGTTCGTCTTCGGCGAGCTTGTGTTTGGCTTCGAGCACGCGGGCAACACGTTCTTCGTTGTAGATGCTTTTGGCTTTTTGTTTTTGGACGACTTGGTCTCGATCGATGGGCACGCGCAGAGGCAGAGTTGGTTTGTCACTGAGCGTCGACATAGCGGGCTTCGGGAACACGTCAGAATATTTTGAAGCTGAGTTTGTTAGAATTAATTGATGTGTAGGAGATCGAGTACTTGCTGCTTTCATCGCATTATCAATTTGCCATATTAATTGGTTCCTTTTATCTTCATAATGCTCAAACCGAATTCTCTGTATTTCAGCACCAACTCCACTTTCTTTAAATGACTCCAAAGTTCGTGGTTTAAGCAGAGCTGGGTCAATTTGTAAAACCTTTCAAAAATGCTTTGCTTCATCCGTTAGCTTATCGCCATTCGTGTGTATCTGTCCTTTTCCTCTATCCCCTCCGTTGGAAATATAAATTCCTCTCATTTTATTTATGTTTTAATTATATTTGTAATATTCAAT
>NZ_JAJBJB010000023.1 GCF_021811845.1 Candidatus Cyrtobacter zanobii
AGTTAGTACAATACTATTGAAGAACTTCTTTGAAACAATATCAAGCTGCTGTTTATAGCATTCTGTTGTATCTGATTTATTTAATATGATTACATCATATATTGTATCTGAATACTGCAGTATATTACTTTCTAATATATCAAGTACTAAGATGTTGATATCAGCGTTCTGAACAGCGAGTTTCGCTCGCTTAATTCCCTCTTTTTCTATAAAATCCTCACTCTCCCTGATACCTGCGGTATCGTATAAATTGACTAAGAAGCCACCTAAATTCATTTTAATCTGAACTACATCTCTTGTAGTACCTGCTATATCCGAAACTATAGAAACATCGCTTTTTGCTATTATATTCATCAAGCTAGATTTCCCAGCATTAGGTGGGCCACTAATCACAACCTTAATCCCTTCAGCAACACTAGATGCTAATTTGGAGATAGAAAGATTTTCCTCCATTTCCTCCACAATTATGGCGACTTCTTGATTAATTTGGAGCAGTAAAGATGTTGGCAAATCTTCCTCAGGAAAATCAATCAAAGCCTCCAAATTAGAAAGGACCCTCACTAAACCTTCACGCCACCTTTTACATAAATTCCCAGCTTCACCAGATAGTTGCTTGAGTGCTGCAGCTCTTTGCATAGATGTTTCTGCATCTATTAAATCTGCCATACCTTCAGCTTCAGTCAGATCTATCATTTCATTTAAGAATGCTATTTTTGCAAACTCCCCAGGTTCAGCTAACCTTATATAGTGAATTTTGGATAGCTCATCTAACACGCCATCTATCACTGCTATGCTACCGTGTATGTGTAGCTCCAGTATATCTTCGCCATTAAAACTATGGGGCTTTTTAAAAAAAAGCACCATCGCATGATCAATGAGTTCCATACCGTCAATCGTTTTAATTGAATGTACAAATGCTTGACGTATCGGCAATTCACGCTTAATCCCAAGTAAGCGCGCAACATCAGAAGCTTTTGGGCCGCATACCCTGATAATTGCTATTCCAGATTTCCCATAAACTGTTGAGAGTGCAAATATTGTATCAGTTGCCATAAAAATTTTGGCATATTTTTATTTCATCTCTTCCTCTTTCTTTTCTGAACTTGTTTGTATCCCTTAGGGAGTATATACAACCACAATACTCCTGCTTATAGAAATTCTCCCTCTTAGAAATCTCATACATTCTAGCACCACCACCACCTTTGCGCCAATTATATGTCCAATACTGCAAATTTCCATATCTGGCAGCAGCCCTTGTGCCACAATCATTGATTTGTTCCATATTCTTCCATCGTGAAATTCCAAGAGAGCTAGTAAAAACATGGAAATCGTTCTCATATGCAAAGAGTGCAGTTCTTTCAAACCTCATGTCAAAACACATGGTGCATCTTATACCACGTTCAGGCTCATACTCCATGCCCTTTGCCCTTGCAAACCAATCCTGCACATCGTAATCCAGATCCACAAACGCTATCTCAAGCTGTTGCGCATATCTTTTATTCTCTTCCTTCCTCAGCTCATACTCCTTCAAAGGATGTATATTAGGGTTATAAAATAAAATGGTTAAATCTATTCCAGATGCAACTATAGCCTCTATCACCTCCCCAGAACAAGGCGCGCAGCACGAATGCATGAGGACCCTTTTCTCACATTCAAAAGGAAAATCTAATACATCTCTAGCCATTTTATATATGTATAGCTTTTGCAAATGTAGCCAGGGCAGCCTCTTTTATTGCTTCTGAAAAGCCAGGGTGTGAGTGACTGATTCTTGCTATATCCTCAGATGAGACCTTGAACTCTATAGACATTGCAAGCTCAGATATCATATCGCCAGCGGTGTATCCAACTATGTGCGCCCCAAGGATTGCATCTGTACGTCTACATGCAAGTATTTTCACAAAACCATCCGTTTCATTGTTTGTTCTTGCTCTGCTATTTGCTAAAAATGGGAATTTACCAATTTTATACTCCACACCAGATTCAATTAATTCATCCTCGCTCTTGCCAACTGATGCGACCTCTGGGTGTATATAAATAACACTAGGTAATGCGCCATAATTCACATGACCAGCCTGTCCAGAAATAATTTCAGCAACAGCAATTCCATCCTCTTCCGCTTTATGCGCTAGCATAGGGCCGTGCACCACGTCACCTATTGCATATATACCTGGTGTGGTGGTTTGAAAATTAGCATCGATTTTAATTTTGCCTTTATGATCTAGCTCCACACCCGCATTTTCAATAGCAAGGCCTTTTGTATAGGCTTTCCTGCCAACCGCTACTAATAGCACATCAGATTCTATCTCATGCAAAGACCCGTTTTTTTCAACTTGTAATTTTACACCACTTTGCGTGTTTAAGGCTGAGATCGCCTTTGCACCATGCATGAAATTCATTCCTTGTTTTAAAAGGATTTTTTCAACTTCTCTGGATATATCGCTATCCATTGTAGATAAAATCCTGCTGGAGTATTCAACCACTGTTACATCAGATCCAAGCCTTGCCCATACTGAGCCAAGCTCAAGCCCGATAACGCCACCACCAAGCACGACCATTCTTTGAGGTACGGTACTAATGGAAAGAGCGCCTGTGGATGTAACAATCTTTTCTTCATCAACCTCTATACCAGGGAGCAATATAGGCTCAGAGCCTGTTGCAATTACTATGTTTTGCGCCTCAATTTGTTCATTTGATCCATCCTTTAGACGAACATTGAGCGTCTTGGCAGAGTTAAAGCTTGCAAGACCATTATAGTGTATAACACCATTCTTTTTAAAAAGACCAGAGATACCTTTACCTAAAGTGTCCTTGATTCTATCTTTCCTAGCCATCATTTCATCTAGGGAAAAAGTAAGTCTTTCAAAATTTATTCCTAAATGGCTAAAATGGTTTAATGCCTCATAGTACTTATAGGAAGAGTGCAATAGAGCCTTAGAAGGTATACACCCCCTATTAAGGCATGTGCCACCAAGGTGCTCACTTGCATCTATACACACAACTTTTTTACCAAGCTGAGCTGCTTTTATAGCACATACATAACCACCAGGACCGCCACCTATAATAGCTAAATCAAAATTTTTCATATCAAGAAATGAATAAATATTACACACGCTCAAAGTAGAGCTTTCTAACAAAATATAGCGAAGAAGATTTGTGATCACAGCAGCAACACGCTAACTTCTTAACTTTACGTTCTTTTTGATAGAATAACGAACAGATTCTAAAAAAGCTAAATACTTTCAATGGCATTGTCACATCAAGTATTAAATCTTCAGATTTATATTGCGACCAAAACCTTTTGCACGAGGGGCAGAAATGGTAGTAGGTAAAGCATGCTAAACTAGTACCAAATAGCAATACAACCGCCAGGGCTGAATATTGTAAGAGATCAACCCAGAATGATAGCCCATAGTAAGGACCGCTTGTAAGTTGCAGCACAATCGCAGGAACAACAACCCCAACAAGTAATGAGGCTACGAAACATTTGTGTATTATAGTCCCTTTCTCTACCACCATTTACATATCTATCAAAATTCTCTCTGGCGCCTCTATCATTTCCTTGATTCTTCTGAGGAACGTAACAGCCTCTTTACCGTCAATAATCCTATGATCATATGAAAGGGCTATATACATCACTGGACGGACAACAATCTGGCCAGCAACAACAACAGCTCTCTCAACTATGTTATGCATACCAAGTATAGCGGACTGTGGTGGGTTTATTATTGGCGTAGATAGCATGGAGCCGTATATACCGCCATTTGTTATACTAAATGTGCCACCAGATAGATCAGACATGCTAAGTTTGCCATCTTTAGCCTTTTTTCCAAGTAGCGCTATCTCTTTTTCAATATCTGAAAAACTCAATAAATCCGCATTCTTAACAATTGGCACAACAAGCCCATGATCAGTGCCAACCGCAACACCTATATCATAATGATATTTATATACAATGTAATCAGCATCAATCTCAGCATTAACTGCTGGAATTTCCTTGAGTGCTGCAACTGTAGCTTTCACAAAAAAAGACATGAATCCAAGCTTAATGCCATGCCGTTCTGTGAATTTTTCTTGGTACTGTTTGCGGAGCATCATCACATGTGACATATCAACTTCGTTGAATGTTGTGAGTATTGCAGCTGTATTTTGTGAGTCTTTCAATCTTTTAGCTATAGTTTGGCGCAATTTTGTCATTTTAACCCTTTCTTGCTTACCCGCATCTGTAGTAACGGGTTGACTAATTTTAGTAAGCGCGGATACAGCACATGCTACATCATATTTTGTAACTCTATCTCCCTTACCACTACCCTGCACAGAAGAAATATCAATATTTGATTCCTTTGCTAGCTTGACTGCTGCAGGAAATGCAGTTGGAGCCTTTGGCTCTATGACCTGTTGCGGTCTCTTTTCTGGTATTGCACCCTCCGAGATTTTAGCGATCAACTCACCTATTACCACCACATCACCTTCCTTTTTCAAGATTGCTTGAAGCACACCAGAGGCGCTTGCAGGTACCTCTAGAGTAATTTTATCTGTTTCAAGCGCAGCAACAACTTCGCCTTCTTGGATAGCATCCCCAGGGCGTTTATACCACTTCGCTATTGTTGCCTCTGTGATAGATTCACCAAGAGCAGGTACAATCACTTCTACCATTTACCAAACACCTAAAACTAATTACCAAAAAGTTCCTCCATGATCATTTTTTGCTCTGCTACGTGCCTGGAAGAATAACCAGCAGCAGGAGATGAAGACTCACCCCTTCCAATATAAACAATATCTTTCTTTAGTAAATCATTAAACCTCTCTCTAATAAAACTGTATGCACCCATATTCCTATGTTCCTCTTGGCACCATATGATTGTGCCATCATATTTTGCAAGCTCTGCCGCAATCGCTTTTTCAGGGAATGGATAAAGTTGCTCCAAACGAATCAGTGCCATATCTGCGGTCCTTTGTTCAAGAAGGTCGTAATATATTTTCCCTGAGCAAAATACGACTTTTTGGGGAGAAGATGCCACAGGATCCGATATTACAGGTAAAAATGATGTACCAGAACCCATCTCGGCAAGAGAGGACACCGCCATTTTATGTCTAAGCAGTGATTTAGGGGACATAACTATAAGCGGCACTCGATAATTTCTATATAACTGTCTCCTGAGCACATGAAATAATGAGGCTGGCGTTGTACAGTTTGCAACTTGTATATTATTACACGCAGCAAGCTGTAAGAATCTTTCTAATCGTGCTGAACTATGTTCTGGGCCCTGACCTTCATATGCATGCGGGAGCAACATAACAAGACCACTAGAGCGTAACCATTTTGCTTCGCCAGATGTAATATATTGGTCTATAATAGTTTGAGCGCCATTAGCAAAATCCCCGAACTGCGCTTCCCAAATTGTAAGTGTATTTGGATCTGTAATACTATACCCATATTCAAAACCTAAAACGCCAAACTCTGAGAGGTTACTACTATGCACCTCTAAATATGCTTTCTGATCATCCTTAAGGTTATTTAATGGTACATATTGATTCTGACTTTGCTGATCAAAAAGCGCAGCATGTCTATGAGAGAATGTTCCACGCTTTGAATCTTGCCCAGTTAATCTCACATTAAACCCATCATTCAGCAAAGAGGCTAGTGCTAAAGCTTCCCCTGCCCCCCAATCTAAGTTTTCGCCAGATTGAAACATGGCGCTTCTAGCTTCAAGCTGTCTTTCTATTTTAGCATTTAGATTAAAATGTTGCGGAAATTTGGAAATTGATGTGCCTAGCTCCTTCAATTTCACTACATCAACACCAGTTTCATTATCTGATGCGGTGCCACTATTAACAGAAACAAAATTGCACCATACGGTTCCTTTGAACCAATCTGCATCATGTGGTTTATATGTTTTTGATGCATCTAGCTCTTTTGTAAATAACTCAAAAAACCCTGATTTGATTTTATCATAATAGTCGCTAGATATAACGCCGCTAGCAATGAGGGTTTTTGCATAAAGTTCAGATACAGTTTGCTTTTTCTGAATCACATTATACATCAATGGTTGTGTGAATTTCGGCTCATCTCCTTCATTATGTCCATATTTTCTATAACATACTAAATCTATTACAATATCCTTTTTGAAATGCTCCCTGTAGTCACAGGCGATTTTTGTTGCTTTGATGACAGCCTCTATATCATCCCCATTCACATGTATAATAGGTGCGCATATAGATTTTGCCATATCTGTACAATACCTAGTAGACCTTGAATCTTCTGGATTTGCAGTAAAGCCAATTTGATTATTGATCACAATATGTATGGTTCCACCTACTTTGTATCCATCGATTCCACTCAGTGCCAAGGCTTCGTATACGGCTGAGCCCTGTCCTGAAAAGGAGGCATCTCCGTGTACTAAGATCGGTAGCGCATTTTTGCCAAACACCCTTTGTTTTGCCCTAGCCTTGCCGAGAGCCACAGCATTCACAGCTTCTAGATGAGAAGGGTTTGGTAGTAATGATATGTGCATGGTCCCCCTATCCGTTGAAGCACCCATGTGATATTTAACATCTGATGGTAGGTCTAGTTCATCAGGTATTTCAGCGACACCATGAAATTTTGCAAACATAAATCGATATGGGACGCCAAGCACCTTAGTTAATGTACAAAGCCTACCCCTATGCGCCATACCAAGCACAATCTCATTAATCTTTGTCGATGAGTAGCTTATAATAAATTCGACTGATGCGATATATGCCTCAGCACCCTCGACTGAGAATCGCTTTGCGCCTGGAAACCTGGAATGCAAGAATTCCTCAAACATTGAGGCTTCTGTGATATCAGACAGGAACTTCTTCTTTTCATCACTAGAAATAACATGAGTATAATTCTCAACAAGGCTATATAACCAATCTTCCTCTAATTTATTTGAGACATGTCTAAATTCATATGCTAGCGTACTTGCATATATATTAGAGGCTCTTTCAATGAGCTGAGCATAAGCTACAGACCCAAGGCCCAATAGGCCGCCGCACTCTATTTGATTTTTAGATGTGGAGTTAATGAAGTTCAGTAGGTATGGTTCAATCTGTATACCCTGCATTGCAAGCGGGTCTAGATCTGCGGCTGTGTGACCATACGCTCTAAAAGCTTCAACAATTTTCCATGCTATATCATTTGCAGAATCGGCGCTTTCAGAAGCCGCCCTAGAAAATATAGATGTACGTAACTTTGCAGATCGAAATGAGGAGTGACTTAGATTTTCATCTTTGTTAAAGTACTCAATCCAAGATTCATCAACAGAATTTTTATCAACTAAATACCTCTCTTGTAGCCACTCAATGAAGGCCAAATTAGAAGCATCTACTACACATCCATTTTTCATCATCCAAAAATTACCCTCTAGCACCTATTATGAAGAATATATCAAGATAGCATAAAAGCAATAGTGTAATAAAGGCAATGGCATAACGTATTGATATATCGATGCTAAGTTAGCTCGGATGGCATGAGTTATTGTGACGAGTTGTCATTAGCTCATTCAATATACATTATGATGATAATAATGGTGCCCAGGGCCGGGATCGAACCGACGACACAAGGATTTTCAGTCCTTTGCTCTACCAACTGAGCTACCTGGGCACTTGGGTGAGGAGCGACCTCTACGGGATTCGAACCCGTGTTGCCACCGTGAAAGGGTGAAGTCCTAACCACTAGACGAAGAGGCCCCATACGAAGACGGAAGTACATCCGAATTGCCGTCACTTATAACAGACATCACAATATAATCAAGGTCTATTTTGTATTGCAAGTGCACCAATAAATTTTTCACATTTTTAAGCGAGCTTGAAAATATGATTTGAGTCTGCTAAAAGTGACAACGGATGGATGACCGAGCGGTTGAAGGTACCGGTCTTGAAAACCGGCGTGCGTTCATAGCGTACCGTGGGTTCGAATCCCACTCCATCCGCCAGGCTTTCGTGCAAATGCTCTTTTGTACGAGGCGGTGGTGGCAGGATGTCTGGCGATTGGCTGTGTATCTGTTGTTGCAGTGTTATATGATGCGAGCTATGGCTTAGGACAGTGCATCATTGGATAATTTCAAAGCATGGGCAACAGGTCAATGCTATACTTGTTATCCGAAATATTTTTCTTTGTTATAAATTTATTCTTGGGGCCCGCGCTCTTAACGTGGTTCGTTTTGTCATATTAAACCCAAACAACCACCATAGCACCTTTCAGCGCCACTGGCACCCAAAATGTACTACACATATAATAGCATGATGCAACGAAACACTAAATGGGCGCAACTGGACGAAAAACCCCAATACTGATCTGTGCCGTCTACAAATCCTCTGTCATGGTGAGGCACGGCATATGGCTTTGGTAACCAGGACATGAGACAGCTTGTAAGGCATAAATAGAGATAAATTGCCTTCTACTTATTCTCAATCTCATTTAACTCTGCTACAGCGCTCTACTTGCAGTAACTTTTACTCCTTAAGTTTAGAGCAAGCCTCAGCGATTCTTGTGCATGCTTTAGTTAATAAGTCATCGCTAGTAGCATATGATACGCGGAAAAACCCCTCGGCACCAAACGCTGCTCCTGGCACAACAGCAACCAGTGCTTCACTTAATAAGTAATCTGCAAAATCTACAGAGCCACTAATAATCTTACCATCTGGTCTTTTTCGTCCAAAGAAAGCTTCGCAATTTGCAAAAGCATAAAATGCACCATCTGGTTTATGGCAATTCATATTATCAATATTATTGAGCATGCTCACCACAAGATCTCTTCTTCTTTGAAAAAGCTTGTTATTCTCACTGATAAAACCCTGTGGACCAGTTAATGCCTCGACAGCAGCTGCCTGGCTTATAGAGCATGGATTAGAGGTGCTTTGTGACTGTACCTTGGACATTGCTTTAATGATATCAACATTGGCAGCTGCATACCCTATCCTCCAGCCCGTCATAGCATAGCTTTTTGAAACTCCATTAATAGTGATGACCCTATCAGCAAGCTTAGGCTCGACAGAAGCGATTGTTGCGAATTCAGCTCCGTCAAAACACATGCTTTCATATATATCATCCGATAATACTAGAACGTGTGGATGCTCGAGAAGCACACCAGCTATCTCCTTCACTTCCGCTTTTGTATAAGCCACACCTGTTGGATTGCTCGGAGAATTTAGCATAAAGAACTTTGTCTTAGATGTAATTAGCTTCCTTAATTTTTGAGGTTTAATTTTGAAGTCATCATCTTGTGTGCATAAAAAAATTACAGGCTCTGCGCCAGTGAGCTTGACCATATCTGGATAAGATACCCAATATGGCGCAGGTATTATCACCTCATCACCTGGATTGAGGCATGCGAAGAGCGCATTAAATATCAGATGCTTTGCCCCACAACCTACTATTATTTGATCTTGCGAAAATAGTAAGTTATTGTCTCTAGCAAATTTTTCACAGATTGCTTGTTTAAGTGCTGGGATCCCAGAAACGGGAGTGTATTTTGTTTTTCCTTCATTTATTGCGCGTATAGCGGCCTGTTTGATATGCTCTGGCGTATCAAAATCAGGCTCACCAGCGCTCAAAGATATGACATCCAGCCCACCATTTTTGAGTCTCTTCGCTGTTTCTGATATCGCAAGTGTCACAGATGGTTGCACCCTAGAGAGCACCTTTGCAAATTGTACCATTTATTATAAAGTTAAACATTATTTGATGCTGCGAAGCTTTATATCACCATCCTCATAACAAGCCCTCACCTCATCCCCACTTGTAATCCTACCAGCAAGTAATTCCTGCGCAAGTTTATTTTGTAAAGAATTTTGGATTAACCTCTTCATAGGCCGTGCACCATATAGTGGATCAAACCCCTCAACTGCAATCCAATCTACTAACGATTGATCTATTTTCAATATAATATTTTTGCTCTTTAATAATTTTATTACTCTCTCAAGCTGTATCTCAGCTATCTTATACATAGAACTTTGCTGTAGTTTATCAAAAATTATTATCTCATCCAATCTATTGATAAATTCTGGTTTGAAGTGTCTTTTTACTAATTCCATAACGTTATCTTTTACGGCCACTCCCTCTCCACCAGCTATTATAGATGATCCTATATTGGAAGTTAATATAATAACAGTATTCCTAAAATCAACAGTTCTACCCTTTCCATCTGTTAAGCGCCCCTCATCTAGTACTTGTAATAGTATATTAAAAACATCTGGATGCGCCTTCTCTACCTCATCAAGTAATAATATTTGATAAGGTCTCCGCTTAACGGCCTCTGTTATCACGCCACCTTCTTCATACCCAACATATCCAGGAGGTGCGCCTATTAGCCTTGCTACTGAGTGTTTCTCCATATATTCAGACATATCAATGCGCAAAACTGCTTTTCTGTCATTAAATAAAAATTCAGCAAGCGCTTTAGCAAGTTCCGTTTTCCCAACACCAGTTGGTCCCAAGAACAAGAAAGAGCCTATAGGCTTATCCTGATCAGATATTCCTGCCCTAGATCTCCTTATTGCATTACTCACTACTTTAATTACGTAGTCGTGTCCAACAACACTATTACTTAAAATTGCCTCCATATTTAATAACCTCTCTTTTTCAGAGGAGATCATGTTATCAACTGGTATTCCTGTCCACCTTGATACTACAAGCGCAATATCGTGCTCAGTAATAGTTTCCTGCATGGATGTATTTTGATTCTGTAACTCAAGCTCAGATATCTTTTTCTCTAGTTCTGGTATCATGCCATATCTGATTTCACCAGCCCTTGAAAGATCGCCACTGCGCTGTGCTATTTCAAGCGCTGATTTAGCAGCCTCAAGCTTTTCTTTGGTTGATTGTAATTCATGTAACTTCATCTTTTCCATCTTCCATTTTGATGAAAGATCGGCAGATTTCTTTTCTAAAATAGATAATTCCTCTAATATGCTCTCAAGCCTTTTCTTAGATGCCTCATCTTTTTCTTTGCGTAATGCAGTCTCCTCAATTTTTAATTGTATTATGCGCCTATCTAGCTCATCTATTTCTTCAGGCTTACTATCAACTTGCATCCTTAATCTGCTAGCCGCTTCATCAATTAAATCTATGGCTTTATCTGGTAAAAACCTATCAGTGATATATCTACTCGAGAACATAACAGCAGCAACTATTGCACCATCAGAGATCCTAATACCGTGATGCACCTCATATTTCTCCTTAAGTCCCCTTAGTATAGATATAGCCTCATCACTGGTAGGTTCAGAAACATATATAGGTTGAAACCTTCTTGCAAGCGCAGCATCCTTTTCTATATATTTTTTATATTCATTTATCGTTGTAGCGCCTATACAATGCAGCTCCCCCCTTGCTAATGCAGGTTTGAGCAGATTCGATGCATCCATCGCACCTTCGCTTGCGCCAGCACCAACAATTGTATGTAGCTCATCTATAAACAATATAATATTCTGGTTTGATTTTTCTATTTCCTTTAATATAGCTTTGAGGCGCTCTTCAAATTCTCCCCTAAATTTTGAACCCGCTATCATCGCGCCCAAATCTAGTGCAACAAGCCTCGCATCCCTCAGGCTTTCTGGCACATCATTTGCAACTATTCTTTGTGCAAGGCCCTCTACTATTGCTGTTTTACCAACACCAGGATCACCTATGAGAATTGGGTTATTTTTTGTTCTGCGAGATAAAACCTGCATTGCCCGTCTGACTTCCTCTTCTCTACCAATAACTGGGTCAATTTTCCCATCTTCTGCAAGCTTTGTTATATCTTTGGTAAATTTTTGTAATGATTGTAGGTTATCCTCAGATGTTTTTGAATCAGCAACTTGACCATTCCTTAAAGAAATAATCTTGTTATCTATCTTTTTTTCTATAGCAGGATCTCTATTCTTTAGTAGATTTGATATTGGATTCTTATGCTTGACTATAGCCTGTAGCAAGCGTTCCGTTGTAATAAAGGTATCTCCTGCCTTTTTTGCTATATCTTCTGCGCTTTTTATGATAGCTGCTACCTCATTACTCATATAGAGCTGGGACCCAGTTACTTGAGGGAACTTCTTGATTAGGTCATCAATTTCCTTAATGAGCGCTCCTAATTCTATTTCGCAACTAGATAGTATTTGGGTAGATAGCTCATCATGATTTAATAAGGAATAAAAAATATGTTCGACATTCAAGTGCTGATTACCCCTTGCCAAGCAATCCATCTGAGCTTCTTGTAGAATATTTTGTGTATTCTGTGTAAATTTATCGCTGTTCATAATTATAATTTTTTATAACTCAACATTTGCTTATGTAGTAAGGTGATACACTTTATTCAATTGACTTAATAAAATAAGCATCACATATAGCTTAGGCAAAAGAGGTTGATATTATTTAATAAGATGATAACATAATTGGTTAATACGATAGTTAGTTACAATATTTCGAATGGGAAGTCCATATTCTAATGATCTTAGAGAGAGGGTGATTGAAAGTTTAAAAGCCTGTAATGATAAAGAAGATATATGTAGAATATATAAAATAAGCAGAGCAACTTTCTATAGATGGAAAAACAGATATGAAAATACTGGAAATTATGGGCCTAAAAAAGGATATCAGATAAAACCAATGACAATACAAGATTTAGGAAAATTTAGAGAATTTATAGAGCAAAATAACGATAAAAGCAGTGAAGAGCTCTCATTTTTATGGCCACAGAAAGTATGCAGACGCACAATATTAAATACCATAAAAAGAATAGGTTACAGTTATAAAAAAAACTTTTTATCATCCGAAGAAAGATGCTGGTATGAGGGATAGGTTTATAAAAGAAATTAGCGAGATGGACAAGAGCATGTTGGTATATATAGATGAAAGTGGAATAGAGGATAATCAATGTCCAATTATGGGTTTTAGTGGGAGTAGATGTTATGATGAAAAAGAATTCAGACATAAAGAGAGAATATCAATGATTGCAGCATTAAACAACGGCAACATCTTTGCCCCAATGATGTTTAATGGCTACTGCAATTCTGATATATTTATGATCT
>NZ_JAJBJB010000024.1 GCF_021811845.1 Candidatus Cyrtobacter zanobii
TGCGCATAAATTAGATTTATATAAAAGCTTCATTAAAGAAAGCTTATCTAACAACAAGTAATGCTCTAATTTAATAGAATGTAATCATATTAACATAGTTTCAATATATCAGGAGAGTTGGTATGCTCAGGGGTGGTGTTGTTATGTGGGCTGTAAGATATGGTGGAGCTTGCGTGCTGGATAGTGGTTTTTTATGTCACTGCGCCAATTTAGTTGGTTGCGCTGCCAATTGTTGCTGTTGGTAGGGTTTTATGGGGCCTCGGAGCTTTTATAGTTTATTTTGAGCTTTTCCCCTTTATATTATGTACCGCTCTTTGTATATTGCATTAATTACATTGCGGATATCATATCTCCGAGGGCCCCGCCTTGAATAACAAAAGGTGCTAAAATTAGCCATTCCTTATCCGTTATACTAGTACATCTTTTCTTGCTTTATGTTTTTAGAAGCTTAGATCATGACTTTATAACTTTCAAGACAGGCTCTTAATAAGAGTATGAGAATCATATTAATAAGACAGATTTTACACTATTTGCGATATAGTATAATTAATGCACTTAGCCGAAAAGTTAATACTTGCAACGCGTGTTTATTTTTATTCGAGTATTTTAAGGTCAATTAGCGATGACACATAAAGCGCCAAGAGATGATGGTTGCGGGGGCAGGATTTGAACCTACGACCTTCAGGTTATGAGCCTGACGAGCTACCAAGCTGCTCCACCCCGCGTTCTCTAGTTGTGGAAGTTAGCACATATGAACTTAAGAGGCAAGTGAAAATTCATCTTCTTGAAGTTTAATTTAGAATTTTCAATTAATAACAAAATTTCATGCCATTAACATTTATCTTCAGATATATGACTTTATTAGACCCTAGTAGCGTATAAGCTATTTTGATGCGCAGAGACTACCTTCACAGTTATGATATCACCTATTTTGCTATTACCCTTATTTACAACAACAGATTGCATGTAAGGTGATTTCCCTACCAACTGATCTTCGTATTTCCCAACTTTTTGGAGCAAAATTTGAAAGCTTTTACCTATCACACTTTGATTAAATTCAAGTTGCTGATTAAGTAACACATCTTGCAAACATGATAACCTTGCAGCCTTGACATCTTCTGAGACTTGTTCCTTAATAGAGGCCGCTGGAGTGCCTGGCCTTTGGCTATATTTAAATGAATAACATTGTGAATACTTCACTTCGTTTACTATGTTTACAGTATCCATGAAATCCTCATTGCTTTCTTCTGGGTATCCAACAATGAAATCTGACGAAAATGCCATATCACTTCTTGCAGCCCTAAACTCCTCTATAAGCGATAAGTAAAACTCCCTGGAATGCTTTCTATTCATTTTTTTTAATATCCTGTTAGATCCAGATTGTATAGGTAGATGTAAAAATGGCATCAGTTTATCAATATTCTTATGCGCATGAAGCATACCTGATTCATGCATATCTATCGGATGCGATGTTACATACCTTATTCTCTCTAACCCATTAATTCCCGCAAGCATTTCAACGAGCTTCCCAAGGTTATACTCCACGTTATCAATTTGACTGTGATATGCACTGACATTTTGTCCCAATAATGTCAGCTCTTTAGCACCACTAGAAATAAGTAATAGTGCCTCCCTATATACCTCATTAGCAGGTCTTGAAAACTCAGCTCCTCTTGTATACGGAACGACACAAAAATGGCAGAATTTATCACACCCCTCCTGTACAGAAAGAAACACAGATGGGCCTTGCTCAGACCTTTCTATATCATCAAATTTTTTATTTTCCTCAAAATTTAGGTTGATTTGCCTAGAGCCAAATTTTTCTAAATCTTCCAGAAGTTTTGGCAGAGTGTGATATGATTGTGGCCCCACTACAATATCAACATATGGCGCCCTTTCAAATACCTGCTCCCCTTCTGCCTGCGCCGTACACCCAGCTAATATCAATGTAAGGTTACCACCAGCCCTTCTTCTATCCTTCTTCAGTTGTTTTATCTTACTTAATTCTGAGTAAACTTTCTCAGCAGCCTTTTCCCTTATATGGCATGTGTTATATAGCACAATATCCGCATCTGTAATGTCATCCACCAAGACAGAATTCTTAGCTAGAAGCATATCGCTCATCCTAGATGAATCATAAAAATTCATCTGACAGCCATATGTCTTTATAAACACCCTTCTCATACAATTGGAGATAAAACGCCACCACTATATACAATGGTGGGACCTGCAGGACTTGAACCTGCGACCTAACCGTTATGAGCGGTTTGCTCTAACCGACTGAGCTAAGGTCCCATGGCAAGGGACCCTGTATAACAGCAAAAATGACCATTGTCTATAGTAAAATTTCAAATTTTGGGGCATTATAACCAAATATAGATAATAAAGATTGTTTTATTAAAGAGTATAAAAATAGCACTATAAATAGTATCTATAGATAGCTAAGGAATTATGAAAGTGATGTGCTATTAATTTTGCAAACAGCTTAATTAAATTTGATAAAGTCACTTTTTATGTGCTCATTTTATATTGCGTTAGCTATGGCTTAGGCTCCGAAGCATGAGACCATTAAATGAATAAATTCTAAAAAGATCAATAAGTTACGGGCACAAAGTGTCTCATCCTGATTTGCCAAAGCTATCTATGTATTTGCTATATATAGGTCATCAACCAAAATGAGAGCTAATGACATATCCAATACAATGTAGAAGTATCCCTATTAGCTTTTAATAGAAATTCATACTTCATTGCAAAGAGCCGAAATTAATAGTTGCAATGCGCGCTTACCTTTATTTGAGTATTTTGGGATTAATTAATGATGACACATAAAGCGCCAAAAACCAGTGGTGGAGGTAAAGGGATTCGAACCCATGACCCTCTGCTTGCAAAGCAGATGCTCTACCAACTGAGCTATACCCCCCAACATAGAAAGCATGGAGCGGGTGAAGAGACTCGAACTCTCGACCCCAACCTTGGCAAGGTTGTGCTCTACCAACTGAGCTACACCCGCTCGCTTCCAAGAGGCAATTCTTATACCAAAAAAGAAGCAATAAGCAAGCTTTATAAATGTTATATAAGTAATAAAATAATATTAACTTGCTGTTAGTGATCATAAAACCGACATAGTTGCAATTATCTCATACAACAACTCTTAGCGGACGATTTAAAATATATTAAAATGAAAGCATTAACTAAGAAGTTTATTTATAATAAACTTCTCTCGTGGTAGAGACTGCTAATATACTTTAATCAAACTTATCTATATGAGCATAACCCTCTAGGCCTACGCGCCAACAACACACATATAGCTTGGGCACAAGAGGCCGAGACAAATCCTATGTATTAATCGATTGAAATCTAGTTCATTTATCTTTTTAAAATGTCTCAAGTTTTATTGCCTATGCTATATCTATTCAAGTGCGATTGCCAATTTTTGATAAGATGACTTTATATCATCGCTCTGGTAGTATTTTTGCGATATAAAGTTGCATAGCTTTGGGTAGCACTTGATGGCCTCATCCACCTGCGGATCAGAGCCCTCTTTATAAGCCCCTATTCTTATCATATCCACCATATCATCATATATGGATAGTAAATTCTTTGCCTTCTCTATCAACGCATTCTCTTCATCAGTATTACACCTTGGCATTGTTCTTGAAATGCTTTTCAGAATATCTATGGCAGGATATATCCCCTTCATAGCTATGGAGCGATCCAATACAATATGCCCATCCAATATACCTCTCACTGTATCTGCAATTGGCTCATTATGATCATCACCCTCCACAAGCACGCTATAAAACGCTGTAATTGAACCTTTGCCAATTGGCCCAGGGCCCGATCTTTCAAGCAATTTGGGCAGGTGAGAGAAAACACTCGGCGTATAACCTTTAGTAGTTGGCGGCTCACCAGCTGCTAGCCCTATTTCCCTTTGCGCCATAGCAAACCTTGTCACATTATCCATCATTAAAAGAACATCTTCCCCAAGATCGCGATAATATTCGCAAATCGCAGTACTTAAATATGCAGCCTCCCTTCTAATCAATGGCGATTCATCCGATGTTGCAACAACTACAACAGCCTTTGCCAGACCCTCCTCACCTAGATAATCCTCTATAAATTCTCTCACCTCCCTGCCCCGCTCCCCTATCAGGGCTATCACCTTTATTCCTGTTGAAGCAAATTTTGTCAGCATTGCCATCATCATGGATTTACCAACCCCAGAACCTGAAAAAATACCCATACGCTGCCCCTTACAGCAAGTTAAAAATGTATTCAACGCCCGAATACCAGTATCTATCTTGCCAGCCACCCTATTTCTTAAATTTGGTGCAACTGCCTTATTATGCACTTGGCACGGAACATGACCAACCTCTAGTGGCCCTTTTCCATCTATTGGCTTTGCAAACGCATCAATAACCCGACCTAGCCATGCCTTTGTTGGGTATATAAAATTCATTTGTGGAAGCAAAACAACCTCAGAACCAGGGCCTATACCCTTTGTATCCTGAAATGGAAGTAAAATAGAGCTTTTACCTTTAATACTAATTACTTCTGCAATTATGTGGTTACCACCATGAACAACACACCGACTTCCTATACTTACAAAATTTTCTATTCCGCTAACTTCCAACATCACGCCGCTCACAGAAACTATTTTACCAACAATACGGTAATCAGGTAGTGCAGCTATTGCTGATTTAATACTTTCTATATTTTGCATATGTAAGAATACTAATCTTATATGAAGCTAACAGTACTATATGTTGAATGTAAAATATATTCTATAACATGTAATAAGTATCGCCCTTATATAGATCAAGCAATATTTCTGAACCTCTATATAACCCCGCTTTATTCAAAAGCAGCATTGTAACCCATGATCTTGGCTCGCTTTGTATATAATTATGACCATTTCACTTGAAGCCAAATTATTATATAGCTACTCCTAATATAAAGTTTATCATGATGCGTTTATGAAAAATGAAACTGTGACAAAATCTCATGCCTTGCCTCGAATAAGTTTGTCAATCTCGCTGGCTAACCTGATACTTTCTTCATAGCTTAATAATGCATCATCAAATTGTTTATATATTATAGTAGATGCACCAACTTCGTATGTTGTATGCGTAGTAGTACCGCTCATTTGTTGCGTGAACAAAGTCACTGCATAATTACCAGTACCAATTCTGTGAAATGTCAGTATGTCATTAACTGTCAAATCGCTTTGTACCTCACGTGGTCCAGGTAAAAAATAACTATCTCCAGCTTTATATAAATGGCTAGATATAACACCTAATTTAACATTAGTTTGGAAAAATGAAACTTTTGTTTGTTTTTCTCTTGGGCCTGTAAAACTAGTTCTTGTAAGAAGGTATAGCCCAAAATGCGCATCTATACTATATTTGGCCGGTATTACTGCTATATGCTGGTTTACAAGCGCCCCAGCTAAAATACTGCTAGCCGAAGAACCATAATGATCATGTGGAAATTCAGAATTTTGTGAGGTGGTGGGTTTAACTATATGGATTCTTACCCTTCTATTCTCATCTTGGTATAAACAAAATGATACAAAGTTAGCGACTCCACTCTGCCTGGCACTTGGAAGTATTGTTTTATCAGTAAAATTAAGGTCATTATATATAATTTTTGATATGTTCTGCTTCGCTATGCTTTCTGCATTAAGAGCATCATAGGATGTCAAAGATAAGATCCTTTGCAAAAGCCTCATTTCTGAATTTTTATTCTGGTCTTCAATATCTCGTAAAAACTTCAAGCTCTCTAACACATTGTATTCCTTTTTGGTTCCTAATATATCATCTATTAAACCCCCCTTGGCCCTGGCCACTAAGGCCTCCTTTACGGATGGGCGAAGAGTGCTTATAGTATGTATTAATCTTTCTTGAAGTTCGGCGTATGATATAACCTTTCTCTCCCAATCATATTTTTCATCAATTCCACCTTGAGGTCCAAAATTTTTCCCAGCAAATTGCTCATCTGCTATCTTAGCAGTAAATTCTCTATACTTACCAAGATCATCACCCCAAACAAAACTAAAATCCAAACTGTGTTTGAATTTTTTAGAATCATTTGCCAGCACTGTGGAGAATGAGAAAATTAATAATAAACAGCCGCAGAAAAAGCTAGCCACAGAATGCCTACGCATAACAAAATATTCTTTAATGCCATTGATTGTGTAGCCCTACCCTAAAACACTCTATAATGTCAAGAACGTCTATATGGAAATTCAAAGATCTCACTCTATTTTTTATATATGTATGATTGTGCCACTTATAATAGCCATTAAATAATTTGGCGCTTGATAATTTCGTGCGCAAAATGTAAAAGCCTCTGCCATACTGCTTTGTAGTGTAAATGAGTAAAATTATCAGAAATTTTTCCATAGTTGCACATATTGACCATGGCAAATCTACGCTTGCTGATAGGCTTATAGAGTTGTGCGGTGGGCTTGAATCTAGGGAAATGACTGATCAGGTACTGGATTCTATGGAAATAGAAAGAAGAAGGGGTATAACAATCAAGGCCCAGACTGTCCGCCTGAAATACAAAGCACGTGATGGCATTGAATACGTGTTAAATTTAATAGATACACCGGGGCATGTTGATTTTTCCTATGAAGTCAGTAGATCGCTTGCCGCCTGCGAGGGCTCTGTGCTGGTTGTGGATGCAAGCCAGGGGGTAGAAGCCCAAACGCTTGCAAATGCGTATAAAGCAATTGAAACCGGGCATGAAATAGTTGTTGCGCTGAACAAGATAGATCTTCCTGCAGCAGAGCCAGAAAAGGCAAAGCAGCAAATAGCAGAAGTTATAGGCATAGATGCCTCGGATGCAGTGTTAATCTCAGCGAAGACTGGTTTTGGCGTTCATGAGTTGCTGGAAGAAATCATCACAAAGCTCCCTCCTCCAAAAGAGAGCGATGCCTCAGCACCACTGAAAGCCATGCTGGTTGATGGCTGGTATGATAAATATCTCGGTATTATAATACTCATAAGAGTAATAGATGGTACGATCAAATCTGGGGCAGAAATCAAGATGCTCTCATCTGGCAAAACTTATAAGATTGAGAAAGTGGGTGTATTTACACCAAAGAAGGTGGATGTTGGCTCCCTTTCCTGCGGTGAAGTAGGTTTTATAATAGCGGGGATCAAGGACGTTTCTGAATGTAGGGTTGGTGATACAATAGTTGATTCCACAAACCAGAGTGCAATCGCATTGCCTGGCTTTAAACCTAGTCAGCCTGTTGTATTTTGCAGCCTATATACATCTGAGGCCTCTGATTTTACACTTCTTAAAAATGCAGTTGCAAAACTAGGACTAAACGACTCCAGTTTCACATATGAGATTGAGAACTCCAGCGCACTTGGTTTTGGGTTTAGATGCGGCTTTCTGGGCCTTTTGCATCTAGAAGTTATACAAGAGAGGCTGGAGGAGGAATTCGGTCTTGATATAATAACAACGGTTCCTAGTGTAGTGTATAAAATTTGGATTAGGTCCGGAAGTTTTATATATGTTCAAAACCCTTCTGAGCTCCCTGATCCCACAAAGATCAACTATATGGAAGAGCCCTGGGTTGAGGCAACAATCATGGTACCAACTGAATACCTTGGTAGCATCCTTGAGCTCTGTACAGAAAAAAGAGGCGAGCAAAAAAGCATGAACTACAGTGGGACAATGGTAATATTAAACTATTATCTACCACTAAATGAGATTGTATTTGATTTTTATGATCATATAAAATCAAGATCAAAGGGGTATGCTAGTTTCGATTGGCAAATGCACGAATATAGGAAAAGCGATCTTGTAAAACTAAATATATTAGTTAATAGCATCCAAGTGGACGCTCTAGCATTAATTTTACATAGAAGCGTTTCAGAAAGTAGAGGTCGTGAAATATGCGCAAAGCTCAAGGATATCATACCAAGGCACATGTTTGCAGTACCGATACAAGCTGCAATCGGTGGTAAGATCATTGCAAGGGAAACAGTAAGCGCGCTTAGAAAGGATGTTACAGCTAAGTGTTATGGTGGTGACGTTACTAGAAAGAGAAAATTGCTAGAAAAACAGAAAGAGGGCAAAAAGAGAATGCGCTCTGTTGGTAATGTTAATATACCTAAAAGCGCATTTATCTCGATACTCAAAAATAAGTAGCCGCCTGCCCTCTTTGTATATAGCGTATTCAGTGCAAGCTTATACACTTGGCCGCTATATTCTAGTTGTAATTCTATTTGAACTACAGTGTCCAAACCTATGTTAACTAGACTATATTATGCGCTGTTAGCTTGACCCGCGCCCACCGCGCTTTGAAGCTCCAGACTTTTCTTCTTTGAGCCTATCAGCGGCAGCACCTTCTTCCTCTGTAGCTGTAGCTGCCGCCACTCCTGTAGCAGCACCTGCAAATGCCCCCCACATACTAGGTATCAGTTTCTGGCCGTGTCGTTCTAGAACTCTCTGCCTTTCAAACATTCTGCTTTCCAAAGATCCTGAAATATGCACACGCCCCTGCTTCTGCAGCTCACTATGGGCGTTAGGCGATGGCTGCTCAGCCGCCCCCCCTTCTTGCGCAGTTGCTACTTGAGCTGCTTCTGGTGCAGCACTAGCCGCTGCTTGCGGCTCTGCATTTGGGCTTTTAGCCCACTGCTCAACGGGCATCACATCCTGCTTGGGTTGTTCTAACGATCTTTCTAAAGGTTTTGGAGATACTGGAGATACAGGGGATGCAGGAGATACTGGCGCACTAGTAGGCCCCCAAGCTCCATCCGCCCGTGCCGCCTCCTCTTGTACAGCATCACCCTGTGCAGGAGCCCCTCCTCCTGATGTAGCACCCTGCACTCTCTTATATAGATCATCAATACCCCTCATAGACTCCTTAAACTGTTTGTAATGCGACTCAAACCTATCTTTCAGAACATCACACGTATCTTTCATATTGCTTAACAATGCTATAGACCTTAGCAAATCAGATCCGGGTGCAGCTTCGTGTGGCCTTGTGGCCTGCTTAGATGTAAATGCTTGCAATCCCTTATTTTGTAATTCCTTAATTACAAGATCTAATTCACGCACGATAGTATACATACCATACTGAGCATAATGCGGCATGCATTCAACATCTTTTGCAGATGTACAAATTTTGCGCAGCAGCTCCATAACCTTTAAGAAATCTTCAGCGCTAGAGCATTTCGTAGACTCATACAACTTTCCGAGCTCCTGCTTATCACTCAGCATACCAATAAAACTGCGGTATTTTCCCTCCCCGAATTCATTATTTAAATAATAGTGCATGAGATTAACTAATGCCGAAACTATTTCAGTAGAAGTATTTTGGTCAATCCAATTGTATTGTGTGCACGCATGCAAAAACACATAATAAAGCGCGTAACGCATTTGTATATTCTGATGTGTATCTTGCACACCAGACATGCCATATATATCTATAGACCTTATAGACCTTATAGAACTCATAGCACTACTCATAGCACTACTCATAACACTCATAGCATTCGCAAGATTCTCAATTTTACCTAATTTATATTCACCAGCACACCCAGTCTCGAGCCAATAATATTCGTCTGGATTACAACTAACCACAGTATTCCCACAAAGATCGTTGATACGCTTCTCCCTATCTCTTGCTTTGGCATTTATTTCTTCCATTAATTTCGCTATTCCTTCACGAATTTCCTTCATTTCTTCACGAATTTTCTCTGTTTTTTCACGAAAATTTTCTTCACTTGTATTATGAGTATCTGATTCATAGCTTAAGCTATTCTGCATTTCCTGCAGTGATTTTAAAAACGACTCAGTTTGCGAATTAACATCACGCAAAAATGCAGCTGCATCTGCTGTAATATTTACAGCCTCTCTAACCGCAGCATCCGTTGGTTCAAGCAATACCGTGTGACCCTGGAACTTGATATAACGCTTGTTTTCTAATATGCGGCGGACAATGTCTGCAGTAAGTCCTGGAAAATTTTGCTCAATATAAGGACTATCTTTAACGCCCGAACCAATCTTACCACCATAAAGCAATTCATCACTATTGCCATCCGAATCAACGCGTACTACAGAACCATCTACCCCCATCCGCGACAGTGCATTATTGCCAAGCTCCGTAACTCGTGTACTATAACTATGCGCATGATAACGTATCATGTTCCGTAAATCCTCATCTTGCCCCTCATTTATTCGCCTTTTTAGATAATCTAGTACATCATTTGGATTCTTTAGATTCTCTGGAGGTGGCTCAATGGTGCTAACAACTTCCTCTAGAAGCTTGCCCGCCTTACCCTTTAGCTCCTCTATTTGCCCCCAAAGCCCTGTAATCTCCCGCTCCATTTTTCTTTCTTGATCATGCCGCATCTGCCGTACTTTTATTTCTTTGTCATACTTCTCACAGTCAATATCGCCAAGCCTTGCAAGTCCCTCAAGCAGCTTTTCTCTATTCAAGAATGGTACACCGAATACATATCTCATATTCCCAGCATCCTGGTGTTGTATATTTAACCCACTTATTGCCCCCTTTCTGTTTTTGCCGTCTACCTTTTTCCCCAATATGTTATCAAGTGAGCCCTGAGCAGCCTTTTCTGAACCTGCAAGCAACGATTTAATATTATCACCAGAGCTTGTATTTTCTTTTAAAAATTGATCAAAGCTCTTGTTGTCATTTGCTAGTTTCCTTCTCAGTTCACACATTACACTAACAAATTCACCAAAACCGTTATCCGTTAGCAAACTGTCATATTTACCTTCTCTGAGTCCTTGCTCATCACCTATATCTATACCTACACCTAGCAATTTTGCTACCTCCTCAGATGGTAATAATTTTATTAACTCCACAAGTGGTAATAAGTTTGCAAAACACTGGAACACCTGTTTATTCCAAGTATCCCTGAGCTTCTTCAGCTTATTAACTGCTGTTTGAAACTGAGCCTCGTTCAACACCACATCACCACCCCCTTTTCTTCTATTACTTTTTCCTTTACTACCACCCTGAGTATTTTCGCTAGCCTTAGCTTTTGCTTTCGATTCAATATACTTAAATTGCGCTTCTGAATAATATAACGATTGTAGTTTTTCACCTAGCAATTTATTCATCGCATCAATAGCCGCCCCTTGATCGCTCTGTTTTGGGATTGTTGTACCACTAGAATCTCTTGCCATACTATTTCTAAAACAAATCACATCTTATAAGTGTAACAACTACACCGCATAAGATGATAGATACAATTTATATTAATTATTTGGTGGGTATATTAAATTGGAGGATTATTGCCATGCTTCAATATCATTCTGTTTCAGTACCACCAAATCTCGGTGTATAATCACACTCGTTATACTCAGTTAAACAACTCGAGGTATCAGATGGCAGCGGTACGCTTTGTTCCTGTGCGCTTAAGATGATGCGGCTATACTGCTCTCTGCTGCCGTTCACATGCAGTTGATCTGGCAAAATATTCGATATGCTCTGTATACCCTGCACGTCAAATGAATATAAGCCATTGAGCTCTTCCTCAAGATTAGACAGTGTGACGATATC
This sequence comes from Candidatus Cyrtobacter zanobii, assembly GCF_021811845.1. Classification (GTDB taxonomy): domain Bacteria; phylum Pseudomonadota; class Alphaproteobacteria; order Rickettsiales; family Midichloriaceae; genus Cyrtobacter; species Cyrtobacter zanobii. The sequence goes on from NZ_JAJBJB010000024.1 coordinate 11,555, forward strand.
AGCTACAACAAATCTACCACAATCATATCCATTCCGCTGCCTGGCAACAGATAAATTGATCACGTCTAGCTCACTTACAATATCTCTAATCTCATATACAGCATGGCTAAAAAGTGCAAAACTAGCCTGCGCACTACGCGACCCTAGAGAATCTATAATAACACCTAAATATCACTATCACCACGCGGCCTAAACATCGCTACAACCCAGTGATTACCCCGCACATGCATAGGCATGACAGCAATATTACCGTTTAATGCCTCTTCCAGCGCTCTACGTATATTAGCAGTAAGCAAGCCTGTAGGATCCATCATTAATTTGAGTTTGCGCTATAATCGAGTACCGATCTTCAGATACATAATGATGCAATAATGTTGAAATATTATCTTCCGTATACCAATTTCTATTATAATCATTATCTATTGTGGAATAATGCTCAATTCTTGCAGATATCATCTCTAGCGGATCAAGAAATTGAGCGATTCTTGAAATAATTGGGGCACCAACGAGTCTACCATCTTCTGTTTTAAATTTTGATTGCTTTGCGATACCTAAAATAGGAAATATATTACCCATCCAAACAGGATTTTCTGATGGTGACATCGGGTTTGTCTCTGAATAATGCGAGTATATATAACTACCATTCGTATATGAAATATAGTAATCGTCCAGATTTAAGATACCTTTTATGTTCTCATACATATTACCAAGAATCTTGTTGTATAGAATCATTTCTCGTGAGCCATTCTTCTTTAGGAGTAGATGTTGACGATCTGATAATCCGAGCGTCCTAAATAAAATATAAGGATTTGTTTCTAATAGAGCTGTTAGGCGTATCTCATCAGTTAGTTGATATGAATCTATCTCCATAACCCTTCTATGACGCATCAAATACTCTGCCAAACATTCTGTCTCTTGCACACCAATATAGCCTAGCAATATGAGCCTAAGTTGAGGCATACCATACAACGTTTCCACCAACCATGTAATAGACCTGCTGCGTAAGTATGAATTTTGTTAAAATATGTATAAAAGGTATGGAGACTTAGAACCAGTCACGTAAAACTTTTTGAGAAATTTTTCATCATAATTTTTGTAAATGCCAATTCTATAAAAGCCTTAGCCGAAGAAGTGGTGATTTCGTAATCTTTAGATAATCTTCTAAAGTTA
>NZ_JAJBJB010000190.1 GCF_021811845.1 Candidatus Cyrtobacter zanobii
AGGCTGTTTTATTTGACTATCTATTACTATATTTTGTTCATGTTATTTAAATAGTTCATTTAGTTTTATTGTTTAAATATTTTCATATAAATTTTTTTTAATTTGAATATAGCAAGCTATAATTCTTTAATTCCTAGAAAATTAAAAATATTTCATATAAATTAAATAGGAAAATTTGCTTATATATTTCAAAAAATTACTTGAAATTTTGTTTTGTAAAAACTGCACATTTTTTGATTGTTTAACCGTCTGCTTAATTCCTTTCTTCTTTGAACTCGAAGTGTTAGATTTCTTGTAAGTAAGCAAATTAATTGCTGGTTTTGCCTTTAGTATGTGATCTGACTTTGTTCGGTTATGAGATGGTTTCTTTTTATTTGTACTTTTGATGCTTGAAAGCTGTTGGTAGCTTTGCCCTTGTTTTGAGTAAGATGTTGTCGTTAAAGTTTGAATAGACCCTTTTGGAGTTTCCTTTTTCTTTATGCTGCATTTATCTCCACTACCATCAATGGTTAACGCAATATAGGCTGGCTTCTGATGGATTATATTCGGCTTGTGCTTAAACCCATGAGTATCAATAATTTGGTTATAATTCGTAACTGAAGCTGCTTTCTTATGTTTGATTACTTTATTTTGAGTTTAATAGTTCACTGATAGTCTTAAATCTTTCACTTTGCAGATTCTCAGAAACGGTATCAATTTGTTGATGTTTTCAATAGCAGCAGCGTCCTAGACTGCTGAATCCGCTTCAATGACTCCGCTTACTCATCGCGTGTTGTCTAATTGCAGTCTTTCATATCAACAATATCATCTATCTGAATTTTCAATCTTTCTGTTTGAAACTATATTTTTATCTGATTGATCTGAGATCACAGAGTCTTTGTTCATACGGATTGGCGACTTCTGATCTTTAAATTTATTGACCTTATTTTTAGACTGTGACCCTGGGATCCGGTTTGTAACCATCTTTAATTCTCGAGTAGAACCTGTCGACGACGAAACGACGTTATTAATTTGAGGTGAATTCAGAGCAACCGAGTGATGATGAGAATGATTAATCTTAGATTCAATCAAATATTGCTTATTTATCTTTGGTTATCATTCAATCAAGCTTTGTGATTTTATTTTTGCTTTTAGTGTTTTTGTTTTGAGAATATTTCTGCTCTTCTAATGGCAGCCCCGAACTGCCAATATATCCTGCATAAAGTTGTTGTGCCTGATTTACATCCGATTTATTTGATTTTTTGTCAACTAAAAGTAGGCTTTGCTTTTTAGGAACAAATCCAGTACTTGATGAAACTGTATGGTTTGAATCCTTCTTTGTATAGTTTCACTGAATGTATTTAAAATTTTTGGTATACATTTTTAC
>NZ_JAJBJB010000025.1 GCF_021811845.1 Candidatus Cyrtobacter zanobii
TGGTAAGATATTATGGAATATTTAAATATTATAGAATGCTTGAGGTTTGTGTTCTCAACTGGCATATTTTGCGCAATAGCATGGTTGCTGAGCGAGAGCAAGGGCAAGGTATCTCTTAAACTAATACTAAGGGGTATATTGGTCCAAATATTTTTAGCTGTACTGATGCTAAAAGTGGATTTTATGGCAAGTGCACTTATAGCCGCAAATAATGGTTTGCAGGTTATTGTCCGAGCTACTAATAAGGCTGTTTCGTTTTGTTTTGGCGGCCTTGCTAATCCACCAAAGGAACTAGGTTTTATCTTTGCATTACAAGGACTTCCGATGCTGATTACAGTTTCTGCGATTAGCGCACTTTTAATGTATTGGAAGATATTACCATTCATCATTAAGACGATATCAAAATTCTTCCGCTATACTATGAATATAGGCGGTACTCTTGGTATTAGTGTTTCAACAAACATATTCACTGGCTTAAGTGAAACACCACTTATAGTAAAGCACTATCTAGATAAATTAACCAGGAGCGAGATGTTATCCTTAATGATGTGCGGAGCTTCTGGTGTTTCTGGTACCGTTATGCTTGTATATTCTGAAATTATATCCCCACTTATAGAAGCACCGCTGCACCATATTATCTCTTCCGCTACAATCAGCGTTGCAACATCGCTAATAATATCAAGAATAATAGTGCCTGAATCATCCTCAAGGCTAACAGAGGGAGATGATATTAGTGCTAAACACAAATATCATAGCAATATAGACGCACTCTATACTGGCATAATGGATGGCGCTAAAGTGATTGCAGTCGTTGTACCTGTTTTAATGGGGTTTATAGCTGTGATTGATGTTGTTAATAGCATTTTAGGAAATATTCAAATTGGGAATGAACCACTTTCATTACAAATGATGTTGGGTTTCTTATGCGCACCGCTTGCATGGCTAATTGGCATACCTTGGCATGAGGCCACAACCGTCGGGGCATTAATAGGCATTAAAACTATTATGAATGAGATTATAGGATTTCAGGATTTGGTCAATGTCGCCAATCAATTATCACCAAAAAGTGTTTTAATTTCTATATATGCTCTCTGCGGTTTTGCAAATATTGCAAGCACTGGAACATTAGTAGGGTTATATAGTGTATTACTGCCTGAAAGGGTTAAAGATATCGCAAAATTAGCCCCTATTGCTATCATCGGTGGCATGATCTCAAACCTTATGACGGCCTCAGTAATTTCTATGATTATGTAGAGGTAAAACAGGTTTAGTTATAACTTAGCTGTGGTATATGTGTCTAGAGGCTAAGAGATAGCAAGCTACAAGCCCACAGCACGTATATTTCATGCGACTTTAAGTGGGCCCTTCCTTAGGGCCCCTTTTGCCTAAGCTATAGCAAATATGGCTTAGGCAGCAAAGCATGAGACAGTTTGTAATGCATAAATAGAGATAAGTTGGCATAAATTGTCTTCTGTTTATTCTCAATCTCATTTACCTCTGCTATAGCAGTTCATTTATCAATAATATAACCAACGCAAAACTGTTGTATATCTCATCGCAGCACTTAATATATTGGAGACAGCGCTGTATAACTCAGGCATATACTTTTTATTATAAATTATAATATGGCTGATACAAATAATATGCCTGATACAGCTGACACAGCTCATGGTATACCTACAAATAGTACAGAACCAGGTGCTCAGGAAGCGCTAAAAAATGCAGTACAAGAGCTAATTAAAGCAATTATATATCAAAAAAACCTAGAAAGCGCTAAAAAAGCACTCGCAGACGCAGTATTCCAAGTGATAGATGAAATAGAAAAAAACACACAAGGCACACAAGACATAAAAGCAATAAGGCAAATAGCAGAACAAGTACTAGCAAACGTGCTAGGAACGATACCGCTGCAATCCTTAGCAGAACAGTTCAATGTAGCACAAATGCTAGAAATGCTCAAGGTACTAGGGGCACTGACACCAGTTAGCCTTGAATTAACAATCAACAATGATGTGATGCAAATTCAATTCCCAAACGGGCCACGGATTCTATTCAAACAAAACGGAGTCCAATATATAGCAGGTAGCGCCACGCAAAGCCAGCCACAACCGCCATTTCTTCCCGAAGGAGATAGTAAATGGAACGAAGACGCGCCCCATAACATGCCGCCCGAGCTATATCAGCCACAAGGCAACGCACTGACGGAAGGAGATTAGTATTGCATAAGCGCAAGTAAGGGCCTCAAGGCATATACTTAGTGGTCCTACTGCTGCACCATATCTTCAGTTCAAGCGGCAATACAACTACTACAATACTAAATCTTATAAAGAAGAAGACATATATTTTCTATTATAATAATGCTATATAACTCAAGCAGATATTTCTTATTATAAAAATGCCTAGAGCTGCGAAAAATATCTACTACACAGCCGCTACGCACATGAGCGATGAACATAAGCACGAAATAAAATGGCTAGTAATGCAACTAGATCATGAACTAAGAAATTTTCCCTATAAAATGCCCTCGCAGATTCGTCATTGGAAGGATTACGATGCGCTAATAGAAGTAGTATTAGGAATGGACGCAAAAATAAAATCTCCCAACAAGGCATTAGAAGAAGCGAATCAAGCAATAGAGCAAAGATTAGCGGCCTTGTCAGCTTCATATATTAAGCGGGAGAATGATCATCTTACTGCTGAGGCAGCAGAGAAATTGGAGGCAATATTGCCTGAAGAAGCAGAGAAGTTGGAGGCAATACTGCTAGAAACAGAACTGACTGCTGCAGAATATAAGTCTACTAAGCTGAACTTTGAAGAATTGCTCAAATTCGATTTTTTAGCGCGACTGCCAGAGCCTTATGAGCCTGGACCAGCAACATCGCAAGGAGATTTATTTAGGAGCGCAAGAAGACTGTTTAGTGGACCACTCAAAGCATCCACAGAGCATGTGGGAATAGCAACAAGACCATACCTCACAATACATCCTGTAAAAAATTAGCACAGTTAAAGTGGTATAGCAGAGGCAGAATAGATTGAGAAATATGTGCGCAGATTTATGCCAGATTGCTCTTATTTATGTCTTAGAAATTGTCTCAAGTTCCGTTGCCTCTACTATACATCTTTATAGAGCCGTAATACAAATAGCCGCCTATAAAAAGCGGTTGTATGAGATATTTTGTAATATCCCAAACAACTCATGAACTTCTTAACGCACAGCCTCAGATAGCAATTACATTATACACAATTAGTAAGCAGCAAATTGATTATATGCACAAGATGGGCGCTAGTAATCAGCTTACTATTATCAAGAATAATCCTTGCCTCATCCTTTCTATTTTGCGCAATAAGGATTGACGCCTTTAGCACGGATGCTACTGAACCAAATTCACCTGTATGTGATAAATTTTCTAGTGCATCACTCACCGTTATTTTCTCCGCCTTCCTCTTAGAGATCACAGCCATCATTTTAGCATATTCTGCAAACTCACCATTTATATACTGCTGCTGATAGTAATATGCAGCCTTATTATATTGAGAAAGATTAAAATAATACGCCGCAAGCCTTAGCTTTGCAAAATCCCCCGCTACGGATTTTTGAGAAGATAGTTTATCTAATGTATCCACATTCTCTGCCGCCTTCATCGTGCTACTTAGGTCAGATGCTTTTATATATGATGCAAAATCATTCATGATTTTAGTATCAACACTTGCTTTATATAGTAACAATAAAAAAACTGTTATAATACACAGTAACATAAGTAGAGTAATAACCTTGTAATACTCTTTGATATACCCTAGCCAACTCACTTTAATATTTGTTTTTGTATCTTCCATAAAGACAACATCATTTACTAATAGCTTTTTTACATAAATAGCTTAGTATTGCAATTAGCACTTGTAGATCAATTTTTCAATGTACGAGATATTTCTTAGTATCATAGATATGATAGAGACCTTCGGGTACCTTGGTATCTTTATAATGACATTTATAGAAGGTAGCTTTATACCTATTCCAGGGGAAATAACACTAATTCCTGCAGGCTATTTAATAGCCAAGGGAAAATTTAGCGCAGTACAAGTAGTCTTATGGGGGATGCTAGGAACTGTTGCTGGATTCTTTGCTAGTTACTTTGCGGCTTATTATCTTGGGCGAACTCTTATGCTGCGTTATGGCAAATATGTGTTTATAGACAAGAAGAGGTTAGGAAAAATAGAGGAGTTTTTTGCCAAACACGGACATATATCTGTATTTATAGGTAGAATCCTTCCAGGCCTCAAACATTTTATCTCATTACCAGCAGGGCTTGCAAGAATGGATAAAAAGCTCTTTGCAATCTATAGCACATGCGGGGCAGCGCTATGGGTGCCTCTCTTAATTACAATAGGTTACTTTATTGGGGATAACGAGGAACTAATATCGCACTATATCAAGCGCCTTAATTATATTATTATACTGTCTGTTATATTGTTATTAATTGCATACAGGTATTTTAGAAGCACTAAGAATGAAAGAAATTGATAAGGAGATTGCCTCTCTTTGTAATATAGAAGCAGAAAGGGCGATACTTGGTGCCCTTATGAATGATAATAATAAAATTGAGGGGCTCGACGATTTCTTGAAGCCTGAGAGTTTCTTTGTTCCATTGCATGGTAAGATATTCGCATTTATTCTAAAATTCATAGAAAATGGGAATGTCGCCACACCAATCAAACTAAAGCAGTATCTTGATGATTCGGCAATAGATGGTGAAAGTTGCTTTAGTTATATGGTCAAGCTCACAGCATCTTCACAAATGGTGCTTGATATTAAGGGCCTTGCAGAATCAGTTTATGACCTTGCGTTAAGAAGAGATTTGATAAGAATAGGCGAAAAACTCATATATGAATCAAAGAAAGAGGATATAGACCTCTCTGTCACTGATAGGATTGAAAACACAGAAAGCAGGTTGTTTAACCTAGCTATATACGGAGAGAATGATAGGGGGTTTAAAAAGATAGATCATACTGTCGCCGAAGCTATAAAGAGGGTCTCTAATGAAAAAGGAATTGAGCTATATGCAAATCATGTACCAACAGGGTTTCTTGATATGGATTCAATCACGGGGGGATTCCAAAACTCAGATCTAATCATATTAGCAGCAAGACCCTCCATGGGCAAGACGGCACTTGCTATGAATTTAGCTTTAAATGCTGCAAGTTTTTTCAAAAAAAATAATATGGATTATGCAGTTGGTTTTATATCCCTTGAGATGTCCTCCATACAAATAGTAAACCGCGTACTTGCAATGAAGACTGGTATACCAAGTAACAGAATCAGACTTGGCAATATTAATAGAGAAGCAGAATTCAGAGCGCTGATCGAGCGCAGTAAAGAAGTAAGCGAATTGCCAATCTTTATAGATGATACACCAGCACTTTCAATAGCCTCTATAAGAACTAGGGCTAGAAGGCTCAAAAGAAAACACAACCTAGGTATTCTTATAGTGGATTACTTACAGTTAGTACGCGGCTCAACTACACCAAGAGATGCTAATAGAGTGCAAGAGATAGGTGAGATATCATATGGCTTAAAGGCAATTGCAAAAGAACTTGATATACCAGTACTTGCGCTATCACAACTTTCAAGGGCGGTTGAATCTCGTGAGGATAAACGCCCAATGCTTTCTGATTTAAGAGAAAGTGGTAATATTGAACAGGATGCAGACGTTGTGATGTTCATATATAGAGAAGAATATTATTTGGATAGAAAAGTTCCGACAGAACATGATCGGAATACAGAATGGCAGGAAAAAATTAACATGGTGAGAAATCAGGCAGAAATAATATTTGCAAAGCAAAGAAATGGACCAGTTGGTAGTTGCATCTTAAGGTTTGATGCCCCTACTACTAGTTTTAGTAATTTTTCCGATAGAAATAATGATAAATGTATGTAATGAATTAGATATTAGTTGAGTGGTAATGTTTTGGAATTTAGCATTTTCAGCATTACTTTTGGTTTTGGTATAAATTTTGAACTACTTATGAAGCAGCCTGGTATCAAGAAGGTAAGTATTACAACAGTCATCATAATTTCATGTATGGTGCTTCTTGTATGCACAACACTTTTTTTATATCTAAAACTTGTTGAGAGAAATCAAGATAATCAGAAGCTAGAGAAGGTACTAAATAGTATATCAGAAGTTAAAGAGCAGGTAGTATATCACCCAGTAAAAAATGACAGCTTAACATTTAGCACACAACAAAGCGGTACACCAGAGATGGAGATACTGCTTGAATCAAAGAGAAAGCTAGATATTATCACCCAAGCCTTTTCAATCAATCAGGATCTAAAAGTAGGCGTAGATATATCACCGCGAATTCACGCTCTTCTTAATTTGGCTATAGGGTCCTCCAGGGATCTTATATTAGATATGAAAGAGCTTGTAGAAATTAAAGAGCTCAAATCAGATAGCGCAATATTAGATTCTATACATGCGTTATATAGCGCATTTTCCTCATCAACACATTCCTCTGCTATCAAGTCTCATTCTAAGGTCGGCCAAAGTCTTTTCAAATTTTCTAACATTAAGGATGGGAGGTATGAAAGAACACTTGAGCAAACTATAGCAGCAATTGAAAATGGCTATATGAATCTTGCTATATCATTATTACAGATCTTCGATGAGAATGTATATCCAGACATCAAGGATATCAAGGTTATTATAAGTAACAGAATTATCATGAAAAAACTAACCAGGCAGTTGATAGATAGGATCTTATTTAATATTTAAACTGGAAGATAAGCTATGAAAATCATGAAAGCACTGCTTATAGCAGCTTTTATTTCTGCTACTGTTTTATTCTTACAAAGCACGCCATATAACTCTATCGCCATTGAAGTAGCAGATTTTAGAGTAGAGGTTAATATAGTGATTGCAGCATTTATATTAATATTGCTATTCTTAGCTTTCTATTTTTTACTCAGGGCTGTTGCCTTTATTAGGGATCTGCCAGATATACTGAAAAAAAAGATAGAAGCTCTGAGCAAAAAGAATAAATTAGAGTGCATGGAAGACATCCTGCTCAATTCGTTCGGCCATGACCAACAAAGATTTGAAAAAAGTTTAGCCGCACTGAAAAATGATCTACCAGAGCATGTTATAGATTTATGCAAGTATAGGTTCCACGAATACAATAACAGTATTGATAGTGAATTACTAAAAAAACTGCTGCTACATAGCAAAACTAAATCTTTTGCATTAAAAAATTTATCTAGATTAGAATTAAAGATTGGAAGATACAGCGAAGCCTTGGGGCATTCTATGCAACTCCTTTCTTTTGAGAAGAACGATAAGGAGGCAGTAGTGATTTATGTCACCTCATGCATACTATCTAATGATTGGCAAAGTATATCTTTAGCACTTCCATATATTCGAAAAAATTTTAGCACTGATGCTTCCCTATTACTTGAATCTATAATGGAGTTTAAGGTTTTTATGCAGCACAATACGCCCAGTGCAAAATGTGCACCCTCTAAAAAGAGCATGGATGTGTTTCATCCATGGATATTCTTAAGCATAAGAAGCTGCATATCCAGATCTGACTACGATGAAGCAATGGGTATTATGCTCAGATATTGGGATATATATAGAGAGCATTTCACACCCATGGTCATTAATATACTCATATCATATAACGATGGAATTAAGCTAGCAAGAAAACTATCTGATCCACTAATTAACGACCTATGCAATGTACTAGCAGCCGAAGATGTTCAGGCTATAAATACAAGACATAGTTATTATGAAATATTAGTAGAGATTTATAAAAAATGTGCAGCGCGCCAATTTTTAGATATCAGCGCATTACTCAACAAGCTCGCACTCTTGGTTCCAAATCTTGAGAAGTACTATTATCTTGATGTGCAGAAGATGCAGTTATGTGATAGCGCTCAGGGCGAATTTTGTTATAAGATCTCTGGTATAGCAAATTTTATAAAAGCAGAATAAAAACTTACTGTAAAGCAAGTTCGTATATACTTCAATCTATTAAAGTGTGCATTTTGTAATTGAGCACCATATAAAGCCCAAAGATTGCACCTGCTTTGCTATATACGAAAATATAATAAACCTTTGATTGTGTTGCTTGGCGTGTATACCATGAACGTAGGTATGTATTTTTGACTTTAAGATGAGAGCAAGACCTGGACTTACTGATGCAGAAAAGCAGACGATTAACGCACAATTACGTGACCGTGGTATCATACCTGGTGGTGACACAGTAAGCTTGCAAGCTATCCTTAGTATTTTAAATAATAGTAAGAAATGTGCCAATGCGTGGAGAGGAGATAACTTAGGCTTCTTAGAGTATTTATTGGGTAATTTTAGCATGAACAGCCTCATAGCGATAGGATTAGGCCTTGCATGGTTGATAGATAACGGTACTATTAACCTCTGCGACCTAGCTAGTACTGCAGAAACAGATGCACGCACCATAATGGACACAAATATAGAGCGTATATCTAATGCCATTGTGCACAACGCGAGGATATTTAGGGAATTAATGCTTCAGAGGGTAGAAGAGCTTAGGGCTAGCCTTGGGGCTAGCCTTGGGGCTAGCCCTGGGACTGAAATACTAGGTCCCTACTTGGCTATGTTACTTAAGGATAGATCTTGGAATAAAATGACGGATGACGAATGCTTTGAGGCTCTATCTAACCCACAGAACTTTATATTACTAAACCAATACTTTCTGGGTCAAATAATACCAAGTAAAGAAAATCAAAGCACTTATACTACACTCGATACATTATTTCAAGCGGGGTATAGGTATCAAGCCATGAGTGAGCAGGAAAAAATTAATTTATGTAAGGTGGTAGAGAGCATTTTAGATAACGAAATAGTACGTAGTAGCAGCATGTCCAGACGATCATTCACTCGAAACTAGAGTATCTCTGCAATGTTATTATTGATTGCAGCATATAGCTTTACGTAGCACAAAGAACAATTAGATCATGTTTCTAATTGTTGCTTAAACCTGTCTGTATATGTAGAGATAGATGAGATTGGAGAAGGAAATAGCCAAATTGCCTATGCATTAGAAACTGCTCTGTTATACATGCTATGGCTTATATTGTTAACAAAAAACCCATATTCTAACAAAATAGTAAAAATCTTTTATTTTATTCAAAATGGTGCTAGTAATTGTTTCATTAGTTTAAGTAGCAAGGTTCCTATGGTCTGTCTTAGGTTTATACTGGTTTGCGTGTTTCTTACAGGCGTATATTGTTATGCGCAAGAACATAAGATTGTTGCCGTTGTAGAAAATGAGCCTATAACAACCCTAGATCTCAAAAACAGAATTAATCTGTTTTATTTTTTACATAACATAGAGGCTAGTAAAATCAGCAGTAGCCAAGAGCTGCTCTTAAGGAATGAAGCACTAAAAAGCTTGATTAAAGCATTAATAGTAACCAATAAAGCAAGTTCTGAGCATATAGAGATAAACGATGCTAGTGTGAGCGCTGCATTGGAGGCTTTTGCAACGCAGGAGGGAAGCGATATAGTAACATTTCATAAAAAGCTAAGAAAATTAGGTATAGCGCCCGAAGATATTAAGGCCTTCATAAAAGAGGATATAACAAAACAAATGTTGCTCGAAAAAGCCGCACAGAAAGTTGAGGTCTCTCGCATGGAATTAGCTTCATATCTGAAAATTTTACAAGAATCGTTGAAAAATAATAGAGATAATGACGTAGTAAAGCTTGCAGAAATTAGGGTGCCAATTTCACAAAAGCAAGAAGCTAAACTGGTGATGGAACGGGTTTTAGCATCTATAAGTGATGGTATGTCTTTTGAAAACCTATTATTAGCGTATGGTGTTTCAACCAAAAACAATGGGGAAATTGGCTGGGTACAACTGAAGCAGTTAAATAAACACCTCTCTTCAGTACTCTCTAAGACAAGCATTGGCAGCATAGCTGGCCCCATTCTACTGGATGATGCAATCATAATAATTAGGGTCCTTGATAGAAAACCTAGCACAGATTTCGTGCAGGATGGGTATGAAAAACTAATAGATTCCTATTTGTTAACCATAAAAAAGAACCAGAAAATGTCTGAATATTGGACAGAGCTATTCAAGTCTTCGTGCGTGCAAATTTTGATACCTTAAGCAATGGCGCGCTCTCCGCATAGGCTTATGTCTTATTTATGATATTTTCTAAATATGTCAGGAAAATAGATACGAATTTATTATATTTCCTGATATTGGAAGCGCAGCACCAGAGCCCCATCCAGCGCCCTCTATCATTGTTAATATACAATATGATTTATCACCGTACGTGCATATACCACCAAAAAGACTGTTATCACTCTTATTTATAAGCGTTGCAGTTTGCGCGGTACCAGTTTTACCCATAATACTGCTCACTGGACCAAATGTTTCCTTATGCTTATTACACACACCACCCTTTAAAGAAAACGCCATTCTTAACGCACCTTTTACTATATTAATATGTTCTCTTTTTATTTTAAGCTCATCATACTTAGCACTAAAATTCATTGTAACAGATGGTGAGATTTTTTCAGATGAGAATAGTCGTACTAGAGCCGTTGCCATTTGTATTGGTGTTGCAAGTAAGTACCCTTGCCCTATTGCAGTATTGACTGTGTCTCCAACCATCCATCTTTCACGTAATTTTCTAAATTTCCAGCCCTTAGTCGGCACAAGCCCACTCACTTCACCTGGCAGCTCAATTCCCGTAGGCGCACCAAACCCAAGTTCCTGCGCACAAGAAGCAATTTTATCTATACCAGCTTCCATGCCATGGATATAAAAATATACGTTGCATGAAGTAGCAATGGCAGTTTTTAAATCAACAAAACCATGGCCAGATTTTTTCCAGCATTTGATGACCCTGTTCCCAACCGTATGGGCCCCAGAACAAAAAACCTTTCTATATTGCGATGTACCATTTTGCAGTATTGCAAGAGCCGTGATTATTTTAAATATAGATGCAGGCGGATAACTAGATGAAATCGCTCTATTTAAAAACGCATGGCTAGAGCTCAAATTATCCCACTCATTCTTGCTGATACCCATGGTAAATATATTTTGATCAAAAGATGGAGAAGAATATAGGCCTAGCACTTTTGCACTTAGAGCATCTAAAACCACACAAGCAGATGGCTTATCATATAAATGCTGATGAATAACTTCTTGCAGCTTGGCATCTATAGATAGCATTACATCATTACCAGATGTAGGGCTACTCTGCCCTAACTCCCTTATTATTTTACCTTTTGCATTAACTTCATATTTATTAAGACCAGCCTCACCTACAAGCTCATTATTGAACGAAGACTCAATACCAGATTTTCCGATTACTAATTTATCATTAACCTTAGAAACATAACCTGTTAAATGAGCTGTACTATTTGGATAATAATATTTTCTCGACCTTATCCTAACTATTTGAATATCATCGCTAAAACCCACCTCAATTGCAGCTATCTCTTCTATTGTTAGTGGCTTCAGCAGTATATAATACGAATTGTTATTTAATCTACCATCATCAAGGAAAACATTGTAACGCTTTTCAAGAGCAATTTCTTCGTTATAGAGTTTTGAAAGCATAGCACTGAAATCCTCTGTGTTGGCCTCACTCTTGATTGCAATTGCATAGAACTCCTCATCCTTAGCAAGCACCTTACCATTACTATCCAATATATTCGCTCTAAACGGCGGTATTACAACCAACTTAACACTGTTATTTTGCGCAAGTAGAGAGTATTTTTCAGAATCTAAAATTTGCAAAAACCCAAATCTTGATGCCAAAACACCAAACAGTGCTGTCTTGAGCGTGATTGATATAAATGACCTTCTTGTAAAATCCTTTGCCCTATCTCGCTTATTTCTCATAAATTGCCTTATCAATCATGAGAAAAGATATAGCCACAGTAATACCAAGAATCACACAAAGCTTTGCTATAATATATAAATTACCACAACAACCATAAGTAAGTATAATGCCTATATAAGATGCAATAAATAAAAGTATAAATAAAAATAATGGATTATATTTATTGGCTGAAATTACTTGTTTCAGCACCTTACTGCTCTGCATAAACTTTTCTTTAGACACTATTATTACATATAAAAATAAATTTGAAATATAGTCATACATCAGCTCAGAACCAGTTATAAAACTGTACAATAATGATATGAAAGTTACATAAAACAGTTTATTAGCAACGCTACCACCAGAGTATAGA
>NZ_JAJBJB010000026.1 GCF_021811845.1 Candidatus Cyrtobacter zanobii
TCCCTGTAACTCAGATTGTATCTATGGTATAGCCATATTGTTTGGCTGATTATTGATACTGGGTATCTGTGCCTCTTAGCTGAAATAGATGGATTTTGCATGTATATATAACATGAATACAACTTACTCTGATTCGTTAATATGATATCACATTTACATGTTTATACAAATGCCTTACTTAACTTGACGGTGCCATTTGAAGATAAAGAGCTAGCCAAGCAATTCTTTACAGACGATATAAATGTGATTGATGTCTCTTGTATAGAGGACTATCGCTTAAGAGAAAAATATCAGCTGGGTCTTATGCTCTATGCCATGAAGCATATACATGATAAGTCTATTAATGACGCGCTCCGTTATATCTTTGATATTTTAAAAGATGTTTTTAGAAACGATTTTGAATATGCTAAAGATGTGGTATTATACATCCTTGAAAAGGCAGAAGGTAGCAAAGATGTTATATATTTGCTATGTGATGCCGCCCCAAAGAATAAAAGAGGTGATGTTATGACTATTGCAGAACAGTTAAGAGAAGAAGGTAAGCTCCAGGGTATTGATATTGGTAAACTCCAGGGTATTGATATTGGTAAACTCCAGGGTATTGATATTGGTATGGAGAAAGGTAAGCTCCAGGGTATTGATATTGGTATGGAGAAGGGCAAAGAGGCAGCAATGGTGCAAGTGGCTAAAGCTATGTTAGCACAAGGTTTTAAAGACGATGCCATCACCGGCTGTACTGGACTCTCTCTTACACAAATAGCCTCTCTTAAAATTAGCTAGTTGACATTTAATCTTACAACCCAACTTCCTCAATTCCATCAAAGTCTAATATTGAAATATTAGACTTTTTGTCCTGCTTGTCTATCAAAAATTCATCCAAATCCTTAAATCCATTTGGTAGTTTTAGGCATTTATACCAGATATTATGTCTTTTTAGCTTCTCTATTATTTGTTTTTGCCCACTGATCCCTGCCTGATCATTATCCAGTAATAGGTATACTACTGAAAATTGCTTTAGTTCATTTATCTGTCTTTGATTAAGCATATTACCCCCTATAGCCACTATATTCTCTATACCAAGTGCAGATGCTAAGGAGGCATCAAGTACACCCTCTACAAGCGTCACTGGCTTTTGAGAATTTGCCTTATGGATATTCAATAGCCCTTTTTTCATACCTCTTGTATAAAGGTATTTTGGCAACTGATTATTATCATCCTCGCTTCTGCCAATAAAACCAGTGATAGTCCCATCTACCTCTCTAAATGGTATTACTATCTTATGAGACTGTCCTATATAATGCAAAGAATTAAGCGCTTTTATTGCTTCAGTCTTGGAAAAACCCAGTGTTATGAGATAATAAAGTAATGATTTTTTTGAAGGTATATATCCTATTTCCATCTTTTTTATGGTCTGTACTTCATACTTCCTTACCTCTTTAAGGTATTTCATGTTATCGTTTATGTGATACTTTGCAAATTTCCATATCAAGCGTAGTATCTCCATGTCTACATGATCTTGATTATCTGAGTAATCTTGATTGCTCTTATTTTGATTGGTAGCTTCCTTGATCCCTGACATATCAGCCATAGCAAGAAGTGTTCTAAAAACACTAGAACCATATTTATTTTTGACATAATCCCATATTGAGATATTGCCTCTTGTATAATCTACAATAAGTCCTGGATTATTACGGTATACATACACTTTTTGGGAATTACCAGTAGAGGAATCTATTTTATGGCCAGACTGTGAAATATAACAATTACCACAATGTTTAAAATTGAATTCTGGAAACACTGAAGACAGTTTATAATATAAGGTTTGATATATACTTGTTAATGTACTCATAAATTTAAAACAATCCTGGGAGAATGCGTAGCATTCCCCTGGAATTGCCTCCCTGGCGAAGGGCCTTCAAAAATGGAGCTTGCGACAAGGGTTAGATAGAAAAAATTTGTTCGCGGTGAATGCCAAGCAAAGCTTGGCAGAGGAAAATTTTTCTATCTAAGCGCAAGCGCGCCCTTGCGCCAGCGACATTTTTGCCCTACGCGTTTTTTTGTACTATTGTATTTCGATAAATTCATGCACTTCATGTGCTGAAGAGAGATACAGGCTATGTTTTATTAGCTTAGCCACTTATGGCCTATCAAGCTTAAAACACACTTGCATGGAAACTAATTGCCTGTTGCTGAAAAATTTTGCAACATGTGTTGATATTATAGTTTGTTGATGAAATAATTCCTTTGTAAAGTAATAACTAGGTAAGTTGAGCTTAAGGCCTTTGTGAATGAAGACCCTTGAGTCAGCTGTTCTGGGAGTTGCTTTAAATTGTTCTGTAGCCTCTTGAATCTGGCGTTAGTGCTGGTTTGTGGGTATGGTAATGGATGTTATGGAAAATGTTTTAAGTTTTAAAATGGTAGTAGCTTTCATTTGACATGACTGAGAAAACATTCCTGCTTTTCTTACTTAGTTTTTTTGGTTTAGTTCAATTTCTCTATGAAAAATGAATTGTATGATAAAATCAGGGACCTAACATCATCAGAAGAGTTGAAAAAAATAACATCTTCCCCCACTTTACTAGAAAATGAAAAATTCCAGAAATGGGCTGATAGCGATAAATTAAATTTTGCATTAGAGAAAATTTTTCCAGAGGAACAATATCATGTTATATCTCCAGCATCGTTCTTAATATCTCCTTCGGATGATGGTGATATTAGAGGGGTTGTTGAATTTCAAAAATTGCTGAAGGGGTTTATAGAGAAAGATGGAGGCAAATTAAGTCAACCGGTAATATCTATCTGGAATACTGATAGCGTTCAACACTATAAGGAGGCCGCTCAAGGAAATCACTGGCAAACAATTGTTATTATTCCAAAAAATTATAATAATCTTGGAAATGAACATGAATTAGTTTTATTTAAGGATTCTCTTCATCCTGGTCGTCATGTTCCTTATGCAATTCAGTACCTGTTAAAAGATGAGTTCTCTTGCCATGAATTTAAAGATAAAGAGGCGGAATTAACTTTAGGTTCGGTCTTGCCTAATTCAATTATTGTAGACGATTCTACGTCAACGGATAAAATTCAACAAAAGGGGGGTTATGATTGCGGATGGTGGGCTTTATCTAACGCTATCATGCTTGTAACAGAAGGAAATTATAACTTTTTAAGTGAGGCTACTCCTAGTAGGGAAAATGGGGTAGCTTTGCGACTTATTTTTGAAGATGCTGGATTTGATTTATCTGAAAAAACAAAAATAGAAGAAGAGAGAGCCGCCGCCCCCCAAAAGCCGTCAAGCACAAATGGATACGCTGATAAAACTGATTCAGATTATAACATGTTATTTAGAAATCATTTAATAGGAGAATTAAATGATCATAAGGACGTTTCTGACATTAATCTGAGTATTGGATCGCTTTCAGAGTTAGTAATAAGAATAAAACAAGGAGAAAGTTGTGAGGCTGTAATAGCTAGCCTTAAGGAAATATCAGCAGCGCCAGCTCAGCATGAGCTTATGGAAGTAGATCAACATAATGCTTTTGAAGATAGCTCAGTTGTAAAAATATATTCTATTGACAGTAGGCAATCGCAATTAGAAGAGTCACAGCATAAAGAGTTTCAAAACTCTTTAATTTTATTAAAAGGTGATAAACAGTTCACTGATTCTATCCAAAATTTTCGTAAGTTTATAGATAAATCTGCAGTTTATGTAGATAAAACAATGTTAGTTAAAGATGTTATAGATCATGGGGGGCATTTGTTACTTACTTGTCCCAGAAGGTGGGGGAAAAGTTTAAATCTTAGTATGATTAAGGCTTTTTTAGAGCCTGAAATCAATCATGAAACTGGTCAGGTAAGACAACTTAGAACATATGATTACATTTTTAATGGCAAAACAAATCAAGATATCGCTAAATCCAAAATACATGAAGAGGGTAATTTAAGCGGCAAGCTAATAAGAGAATTAATGTTGCAAAATGACCAAAGTGCTGACTATACAATTGAAGATGATAACGATGCTTACAAAGCGCTAGAAGATTTTATAGGGGTCACAGATGAGAAATGGATAGGTACAAAATATGGCAGTGATGATGGAATTGAATGGAAGCTTATTAAAGATAAAGATCAAAAATTTAAAGAAATAAAAAATTTAAAAGACATCATTAGGCAAAAAAAAGAAAGGAACGGTGATGTAGGCGGTGATCTACTGAGTGGAATAAAAGAACTTTATGAAACTCGGGGAGAATTGCTTAGTAATTTTAAAAATATCGATGTAGATGACTTATTAAAGGAAAAATCACAGAAAATAAAAGGAGTTTTTTCAAAATCAAAAATAATATCAAACACAAAAGATGTCTTGATTTTGAATGATGAGATTATAAAAAATTTTAAAGGTAAAATAAAGGAAATTGATGATGAGATAAATGATCAGAGAAAAAAGATAGTTAAGCCAACTAGTGCTAAAAAATTTTTAAAAGAAGAGAAAGAACAAAACAAAGCAGTTAATCAGGAAATAGAAAGACTCAAAACACAGAAAAATGATTTAAATAAAGCTTTTAATGAAGTTATTGATCATAAATTTAATTTGCTAGTAAAAGACCAACAGAAGCAATTATCTGAGCATTTTGGATTCTGTGACAAATATATGGGGAAATATCCAGTAATATACTTGGATTTAAAAACTCTAGCTCATGATATTCAAAAAGCAGTTGACCATTTAAAGAGTAATAGGAACGAACTTCTTGATAACAAATCTGATGAAAAAGTAGATGGGATAGAGGTTATAAATAATAAGATAAACGCATTAGAAACACCAAATAGCATAGATCAATTCAATAAAAATCTTAGAGCTGCACTTTCCAAGGCTTATGGAGAGCATAATTATATATGGGATTGGCTAGCAAAAAAAACTAAATCAGAGAAGGGTAGGATAACAGAAACGGCTCAAACTAATCTAACAATATTTAAAGCATATTATCATGGCCATGAAACTTATGAGGACGAAAGAGGAATTCACAAAGAAACACCCTTATCAGAAAGTATTACGTTTTTAGCAAAACAATTACATGAATTTTTTGGAAGAAAAGTTTTTGTATTAATTGACGAATATGATAGAGCTGTAAACAAAGTGTTAGAGCATAATTTTTTTGCAGAGTGCCAGGAAGATTCAGCAAAATCTTTAATGAAGTTAATTATCAATCAAATTTCATTCTTATTGGAGCCAATAGCAAAGAGCGAGCAAGATTATATCCAGCAAATCATTTTAACAGGTATAACGAATTGCTTATTGAAAGAGGGGCATTCTGCATTAAATAACATTTCTGAATATGGCGTATTAGATACTACTTATAGTGGCTCAAATTTTGCTAAATATTTTGGCTTTAGTGAAGTTGAACTTAAAGATCAAATATTTGATAAAATATTTCAGGAGGAGTTTTTAAAAGGAAAAGGTGATCTCGGATCGAGTTATGAGTTATTGTTTTCTCAGCTGAAATACTGGTATAATGGTCAAGTCATTGGGCAAGAAGAAATATTTACCCCCTCTTCAATAATACAGTATTTTAGAGACCTTTCATTACACAAATTTAATGAATCCACATCAAGCGTGATGGTATTTAAAAATTATTGGTCAGAAACTGGCTTTAGTAATGTGCTTAAAAATATTTCTAGGATTGGTATATCTAAAAAATTATTAGATAAATTAAATGATATTGCCATTAATGATAGCTCAAATAAAGAAGGTGTAGATTTATCAGATTTTACTGAAGAAGGTAGTAATATATATGATTTAATTAGAGAAAATATTCCTACTAATAAACTTGCAGTGTATTTATTAATCAAGAGTGGTTATTTGTCTAGAATAGCTGGTGTAAGATCTCATTTATTTAAGTTGCCTGCAAGAGAAGTTAATAAAAGCTTTATATCGGATGTCTTAAAATACTGGGTGGAAGATAGATTTGATGGGTATTCAGCTTCACAATTTATAAGAGAATATATAGATAATATAAATGATGGAGAAAAAATAGAAAAATTGTTGAACAATGTGCTTCTCAAATCAAAGGCAGGCACAAAAGAAGATGCAGAGGCAGATTTCCAATCGTTGCTTAACGGAGCAGGTAAAATTTACGATATATTCCATAGAGACGAAGATATGCTTGTACGCAGTGAGTATCAAAGCTTTAATGGTAATAGAATAGATGGACTAATGGCTCCTTGTAACGGCCAAGGTACTGTAGTTATTCATGAATATAAAAAAGCAGACGGAGATAAAGACAAGCCTGTGTTTTTAAAATTAAGAGAATCCATATCACAGCCATTTGAACAAGGTTACTTGATCAGTGTATTTAAGAAAATTGATGCATTAGGAACTAGTGTTACAGGGTATGCAAACTACTTAGGCGATCATGATGCAAATTGGGATAGTATTATAGTAAGGGGACTGGTTTTTTCTTATCAAGGAAATAAAGAACACTATAATAAAAGCACCTGGCAAGTGTTAGTTAAAGAAGTAATTTTAGGTACAGACACAGCAAAACAGATCGTGGGGGAAACTTGTAGTATCAATACCGAAGCCAAAGAGGATGAAAAATCAGCGGATAAAGCTAATAGAATTAAAAAAGATGGTTTAAATAGAATAAAGAAAGTATCTAGCCTAATTATTCATGAAGAACATTCTGATATATATCAAATTTTTGGAGGTAAAAATCATAGAGGTCATTCAAGTTTGAGCAAGGAAAAGGAATTTATAGACTCTTTCGTAGAGACCTTGAATGATAATATAATTGGAGGTGCTTCTTATCAAACGAGGCAGAGATTGAAAGAGTTTATGTTTTGTGTCAATGGCACTCTCACTAAAGAAGAATTTAAAAACAGATTACAAGAGCTGAAGCATAGAGGTAATGGGAGGTCTGTTTTCCAAGATCAGCAAATAGATAGTATAGTTTCAGAGTGGGACAAATATACTTGGGTTAATGGTGCAGGGATAAAAGACAGGCTAATGTGTAAAGCGGATGATCGATTTTTTATTTTAAATGAAATTCAGAGTACTGATGAGTCTAAGATAGAAAAGGCATTAAAAAATGCTGATGTTTATATTAATAAGGCTGCAGAAAGTAATGTTGTAAGAAGCAAGATTAAATCTGATTTCTTAACTAATAAAAATAAATATCAAAGCGCAAAGTCTATACAAAATGCATTGTCGGACCTGAAAAGTGACAGCAGAAAAGCTTTTAAAAATTTAGGTCCTGAAAGGATAGGTAGTATAGCCAGTTCATTACACAATGAACTTAATAAAAACGGTGGATTAATAGATATTGAAACTGATGCTAGTTTGCCCTTATCAGACAGTCAGATAAAGGAAATCCTCACATTTATTCGGGAAGAATTTTTGGGACGCAGAAGTGATGAAAGTGATGAGTTTTATATACCGCAATCCAGAGTTAGAGACCAAGAAGAAGTAATACTTACCAGTGACAATATAGCATTGGAACTAGGATATTGGATCAATAACTATAAAGGTAAGTTATTTTTAGGTATTGCTAAACTCGTAAACAAGGAACCAGGAACTGATCATATAGTTCTATTAAAAGGTACTAAAATATCTGATAAAGAGACTAAACAAGATAAAATAGAGATAGTCATAAATGATCCTCTAAGTAAAGATAGCGAGGTACTGCGTTTATATGAGGAGTCCGGTGAAAAGTTAATTACTCAAATGGAATCTTTAAAAGATTCACATAGAGTTGATGTCGATGTAAAGGATATAAATTTCTTAGGTATTCAGGAAAAAGGAGAATCTAATTGTGCCAAGATAGCTATTGCTCAACTCAGAGCTCAGCTCGAGAGTTATGTGGAAATTTCCTCTTTACTCAAAGAGAAAGCTTCAAATTTTCAATCTAGTACCGCACTCATAGTAGATAAAGTTCAAAACCTTGCAAAAATTCATGAAACGCTTAAGTATTTTCATGAACAAGATGAGTTTAAGAGCTTTTTATCGATTGTAAAACTGACTAATTCACAAGGAGATGCACGTAATTTGCTGCTTCATGGCACAAAACCTATTGAAAGTAGCCAAAGGACTGATAAGGTAAGCATACTAGACCCATTAGGTGAAGAAAGTGATAATTTTTATCAAGAGAGACTTCAATTATTAGATGTTGTCGATCCGGAAATCACACAACACAAGAATAATATAGTGTTCTTAAATTTAAACTTTCATTATGCTTATGAATTAAATGATGTGCAGCTTGTAGACAAATTATTAGCCTCTTTTGTACGTTTTCATAAAGATCGTGAACTGAGTGCAAATTTTGCATCTCAACTAAATATATCTACCTCAAGAAAGAGGAAGTTTCATGAAATAGAAAATGATAATCCAGATGACTGGTTATCGCACCTCAACCCAAGAGAACTGTTAGCAAAGAGGGTTCCCAAGAATGCTTCTATTAGTCAAAGTGCCACGAACGAGGATCGCATTGGTGATATGAATGGAGAGACATCAAACAGCAGACTTCATGGTTATAAAATTAAAGCGGCTAATTCTTTGCTTAGGCATTTATTTAAAGGAGATAATTTTACTCAAATAGTTAAGCGTTTAGACGAATTGCATGACGTTTTTGTGCAACATAAAAATTTATATTTAGTAAATCCTGAATGCATTAAATCTGAGTTCAACAAAGAGTTGATAAACTTTATTAGTAACAATAAGGGTGTTGTTATTGCTGGGGATTTACAAAAAGATCACTCTTCGTGCTTTGATCATTCGGTCATATTATTAACGATGATCTCTCGCAAGTTATCTGAACTAAAAATTGATCACTCTTTATACAGGATTGGGGTTTTTTATACCAAAAATGAGCACGGCAGACATGCAAATATATTCCTCTCAACAGATTTAGATCAACAATTTGTTGAAGACAAGCTAATATTACCAGCTATCAAATATTATGCCTCTTCTACTGGTATAGATTCAAACTCACCACATATTCTAAGATCGGTGGAGGATTTTAGGCTACTGAAACTCACCGATAGTCTACAGGATACGATAATTAGTAGTGATCTTGATAAGAATAGCTCTCTGCAGCAAGAGATTCAGTCTTTGGATAATAAGTTAAGCAATATTGAACAAGAGATGCGTGATATTGGGTATGACCCAATTAGGAAAAGTGGGTTTATCAAAATAGGAAGCAAAGAAGACATTGCATTGCAGAAGTTGGAACAGTCTCATAGTGTGATTAGTAGTTCACGAACCGATTTAAGAGAACAGCTACAATGGCAAAATCAGAGATTAGAAGAAAATGAATATAAAGAATTTAATAGTTTGAAACATAATTCCGATTTTGAAATTTCATTTAATGGTGATTGCTCAATGAGCTTAAACACACCACAACAACATAGTTGTGTGTTTCAAGTTAGTGATCAAATTCCTAACGGCGAAATTTCCGCAAGTGACATTGATAAAGAAAAAATCAATGCACAAATACAACATGATGCCTCAGGTAGACCTCTTTTTGGAATTTCCCAAAATACAATAGACTCTGGACTTGCTTATGTAGATAACGGTAATCCAGCATCTAATTTTCTAACAAGGGCATCTACATCTCATCAAATTCAGCCTCTACCAGTATATAGCGTTATTGGCAATAACAATTTACATGTAGCAAATTTACTAAACATAAATGACGCTAACCTCATTGGAGCCTCTTTTCTTAATGCACTTGGAATTCGCAGTGCTATGATATTGGTAAAAGAAGGCATAATTCCAGAAGAAATATTTAGAGCTGGAACTTCTAAAGCTAGCTTCCAGGAGAATACTGAAGAAAAATCATTGTATGGTAGTATACAAAAACAAGATGATGCGCAAATTGGTGGTGGTATGCTTCTTGATGAGCAAAATACCAATAAAGTTCCTTTATCTAACAAGCAGTATCAAAAATTTAAAGCAGATTTTTTAAAGATGGTTAGCGAGGCTGGTGAGCTTACAATAGATGTTGATGGAGTTTTAAATCAGGAAGAGTTTGTAAAAAAATATGAGAAAAAGCTATCTGAATATATAGCAGATAAAAAGAAAACTTTAGCTGAAAAAACTTTATCTTATATAGATAAAGTTAATAGTTTTGCAATTATTGTAGATGAATCACTAAAGCTAGTTAATTTAGCCAATAAAAATGAGCTTACAGTTAAAGATGAGATATATGGGATTGTAGGGTTTATAAAGATAGAGAATGCGTTGCATTCTTTATCTGCTGGAAAGCTGGGCTTTTCATATACTTTCGGATTGGGTGTAGATGCAATAGCAGAGGGTGTATACTTTGGATATTCCGCCTTTCAAAACAATCATTCTGAGTTCATTACAGCAAGAAGTAAATTTCTCACTAGCTTAAATTATTCGGTTGCAACATCAATGTCACATGGCACCACACTAAGCACTACTGCCGCTCTTGGGATACCTTTGCTTGGTAAAGTTGCTATTGTTACACATGGTACTTCGTATACTACAGGTTTACTAAAATCTTATACTCACTCCTGGATTGGTGAGGGTGGCTATGCAGATTATTGCGTTACTGGACTAGATAATACAGTTAAAACAATAGCACAGCCCATAATCTTTACAACAGAGGTTATTTCTGTACCTATTGCTTCAATACAGGGTGAGCTGGGATGGCTAAGTGAAGATACGAGGTTTCAAAATAATATTCGTGGACTAGAACTCGGTAAAACACTCCATAATCTCTTTTCTTGGGTTACTCCAAAATTCATATATGATTTTGAGCAAGATTCTAAGTGGTATCAGAACAAGATAGACAAAGCTAATGAGCTAGAGAGCTATAAGAGACATTTTGCAAAAGCAAATACCCAAAAGTTATACGATGGTATATATAAACCTGCATTTGAAAAAAAGTATGCTCTCATCAATTCTGGAACATCTGCGGAAGATGCTAAGAAGTGGATGGAGTCAAAGTTTAAGACCAGTGTCACCGTTAAAGCCCCTGAGGTAGGTAATTATTCTGAAGATTCCAAAAAATATTTATATAAATATGATGTGTGTTTTGAGGTGAATAGTTATGAACATGGAAAACTATATCACTGCTACAGCAAAAGTAATAATAGCGTGGATAGTGTATATTCTGCTTCTCAATATAATCAGTCTGAAGTTATAGATGGTTACGTAGAATATAAGGACATACATCTCGAAATGTGATTACTAGAGAGTACCAAAAACGATCGTTTGTGGTATAGTAAGCACACAGCACGAATTTTATTAAAAATCTACTCAAAATATGTCCCAAAACCTTGTTCTACTTGTTTTGTTCTGTTAAGGTTACAAAAATACGTTTTTGGAATGAAAATATGCTAATTGGTTATGCTCGCGTTTCAACTGTACTAGTTGACATTTAATCCTACACTGCGGCTCAAGCCATATGCGCAAAAAATCATATAGTTAAAGCTTGTCTATTTCTTGTAAAGAAAGTCCAGTACATTCTGATACTTTTTTCGCATCAACCCCAATAGATAGCATGTTCTTGGCTATTGCTAGCTTCTCTGCATGTCTGCCTTCCTCAATACCCTCCCACCTACCCTTTTCCATACCTTTCTCCATGCCCTCCTTCATACCCTCTTGTCTGCCTTTTTCCATACCCTCTTTCATCCCTTCTTCTCTCGCTTCGTCTTTGATATATGCCTCCCTTGCCCTGGCATCTTTTGCTGCTTTTTCGGCACTTTCATAAGCAAGTAGCTCATCATTTGTCCAGTTGTGTGCTTCTAATTCATGATAGGCCCTTTGGATTATATCGTTGTTGTTTGCAAGAATAGATTGCATATCTTCCCCTTCATGTGCGTGTTTAAAAAAGTAGCACCACTTCTCTTGATAAGTACTGAGAGAATGGATGTCCTTTGTAAACTTTGGTAGCTCTAAAA
>NZ_JAJBJB010000027.1 GCF_021811845.1 Candidatus Cyrtobacter zanobii
CCGGCATCGTTAATCTCAAAAATGGTTTTTCTGCTGCATAAGCATCATCAGAAAAAGACAAAAGCCCGTCCAAAAAAAAGACAAAAAAACACAGGAACAAAAAACGACTTACGCAGCAGGTCTAATGTCATGGTGCACTCATATAAATTATTTTTTATCAAAAGGCTAATTGAAAAGGACTGTGGAAAATCTACGTCAAGTTGCACAGATGGCAGAGGCGATGAATCGCGCTGTGAACATGTTATGTTGGCTTTCGAATGGATATGCCGCATGTCAAGAGATAGATGAACTCACTGCTCGCTATGCATCTATAGCTAGAGATGCTTTGAATAAAGGGCTGCAATGTATATATGCAAGTATTCCTGAACCTGCAAAATCTGCAAATCTATTGGAAGAGCGAGCAATATGGAAAGTTATAGAATGGCTGTGTGACCTAGATAGCACTGAGCCTGCAAAATTTAAAAATCTATTGGAAGAGCGAGTAATGCGGAAAGCTACTGAATGGCTTCATGACCAAAATAACATTACAATATGGTCGCAACATCCAGGGCAACAAGAGTTTCTGCGGTTGTATGGCGGTGCGTTTTGTGAATTAAACATAATAAATCAAGAATAGGAAAGGCTTCGCGAGCAGCACAGTGAGATTTTTGTTAAAATGGATCAATTATACCCACTTATATATGTTTTAAACGACCTAACTGCCGAATTGGGAAGTGGTAAACCTTGTAGCAAGGAGAATATCGACCGCTTTAAGTTATGTATTAAGGATGCATATAACAAAGGGTTAATATCTGCATATAGTGCGTTACGCATTATAGGTGATCTTGCCCCAACTGACTCAAATGCAGCTGAGAGCTACGCAAAATTAAAAGGATTTGTACAAGAGCTCATAAATCCAAATGGTAGGATGGATGAGGGTGAGATAGAGAGCGATAGTGATTCATTTTACGGCCTAAGATTATTAGAGGGGTGGTGTCAGGATGATGAGGCTGCTGCTTGCGTCAATGCTTCAACAGATCCTATGACGCTTGGTAACCAAGATAGTGCGGAAGGTAATACGCAATTGGAAATCACATATCTTTAATCTTTATTATACTATAACAGGTTATCTGTAATTAAGTATCGGAGCTACAAATTGTTAGTACTTTTTGAGCTTTTCTTTTAAAGGCCTATAATCCTTTATTTTGGCTATACAGTTTCAGGCCTGATATGCTCTCTTATATACAACGGCCTATCATATATAACTAAAGCATCATAAACTGGCTGTATCACCAACTTTGGAAACACCTTAATTACCATTAAGTTAATTTAATAAAATTACTTTTTGTGTAATAGTTTTATATCGCTTTAGCTATATCTCAAGATTACAAATAACAGACAGTTATATTTCTAGCAAATAAGCGATGCAAGCTCTAGCATTCTATTTGAAAATCCAAACTCATTATCATACCACGCAACAACCCTGCAAGTCCTTCTATCTTCCAATACTGAAGTTTGTGAAGGGTCAAATATTGCACTATACGGTGAGCCTATAAAATCAGATGAAACAAGCTCGTCTCTACAGATTGATAAGATATTAGGCAAGCCCTTACTTTTTATCTCAAATAATTCATTAATTTCTGCAACCGAAGTTGCTTTTTGAGAATTAAACTTAAAATCCACCACTGAGACATTTGGCACAGGTACCCTAAATGCTGCGCCATCTATTTTGCCTTTAAGCTCTGGTATCACAACACCTATAGATTTTGCGGCACCAGTACTGGCGGGTATTATGGAAAGTGCTGCAGCTCTGCTCCTCCTTTTATCCTTGTGGTATGAATCAACAAGTGATTGGTCATTTGTATAGGAGTGTATAGTGGTCATATACCCACTCTCTATACCAAGATTGTCGTTAATTATTTTTGCAATAGGTGCAATGCAATTTGTAGTACATGATCCAATTGATATAATTTGATTTGTACTACTTAACATATTTTCGTTGGCTCCAAGAACAATTGTAGAATCAGCATCCTTGCATGGGGCAGAAACTATGACTCGCTTCGCACCATTCTCTATATGGGTAAAAGATAACGCCTTAGAGTTTAGCTTACCACTACATTCCAGAACAATATCAACATCCCAATTTTGTACATTATTTTCAAATAACATATTAAATTTCTCTCCTTGAAAAAGGAAGGCGTCATTAGATAAAACCTGAACATCACCAACCAACTTGCCATGCACGGAATCATAGAGAAGAGAATATAGCCTATCTTCTATATTGCCTCTACCACAGTTTATCTTTGTGATTCGTATATCAAGCTCGTGCTTTCTACTAAGATAAGCCCTAAACACACACCGACCTATGCGTCCAAAACCGTTGATGGCAACGCTCTTTTGTTTCATAAACCCCCGGTTTGAAAATTATGTGGCAACACCCATTCCCGTACAGTGATAACCAGAATCTACATGTATAATCTCCCCAGTGACCCCAGAGCTCAAATCACTTAAAAGGTATACAGCAGTTTTTCCTATCTCTGAAATAGTAACATTCCTTCTAAGTGGTGATGAATTTTCAACAAGTTTCAGCATTTCTCTTATGCCTGATATAGCAGAAGAGGCCAAGGTTCTCACAGGGCCAGCCGATATGGCATTTACTCTAATATTATCAGGGCCCAAATCATGAGCGGCATACATAATGCTTGCTTCAAGCGCAGCCTTTGCAACGCCCATCACATTATAGTTTGGTATATATTTTTCAGCTCCATAATAGCTGAGCGTTAAAAGCGAGCCACCATTCTTCATAATGCGTGATGCGTGCTTTGCAACGGATGTGAAAGAATAGCATGATATATTTAACGACAACTGAAAATTCTCTAATGATGTATCGATGTACCTACCTTGTAGTTCATCCTTATTTGCAAATGCAACTGCATGCACAACAAAATCTATACTACTCCACTCTTTTTCTAGTTTTTCAAATAGTGATTGTATAGATTCCTGAGTTGAAACATCACATTGTATCAAGAGGTTAGAATTACAATCTGAAGCAATTTGCTCAACTCGACTTTTCAAACGCTCATCTTGATAAGAAAACGCAATATCGGCACCCATTTTGCTACATTCGATCGCAATGCCAGAGGCTATAGATCTATCATTTGCAACGCCCATTATCAGCCCTTTTTTGCCTTTTAAAAGCATCAGTACACTACCAAATTAAAGAACAACAAGTGCGGGCAGGTATAGCATAACATCCTCTAAAAGGTAAAATAATTATTCAATTTGCTAAGTTTTAAATTAATGCATGTTTTGTACAACCAGTATTTGTTAATATGTTATTATATTGTGTAGATATTACGATTGTATATGCTGCGTCGCATGTACTTTCATATTATAATAGTGTATGATCGAAGTGTTGCGCCAGAACGTATCTGGTAAATTTTCTGAAATAGTAAAAAAGCCTTCTGAGTGTATACCTGGCGCTTGTCCAAGCGGCGTGTATTTCACAGATAATGCACAACAGCTTTATACGCTGGGGCTCCAAATAGGTGGGCCACAAAGCACTATGCGGCATGGGGAAACTAGCGAGTGGTCAAGTAGTAGGTATGCCATGCTCATCGGTGAGGGTAGCTACAGCATGCAAGACCAGTTTAAGCTCGGGTACTATACACAAGTTATGGGCGTTGCAAATGATGAAAATAGTGTTCGTGTTTCACCTGGTATTAACGTGCTTAATAACTGTGAAAAAGTTGGTGATGCTAATTGTAAGGCGCCTGGTGGGTTAGATAATTTTTGGCGCAGTATATCTGATATTTCTATGGATATAGGAAGACTAGGGGCGCCGCTGCGTTTCGCCGTTTCGCAGGCAGCGCCAATTAGATCAGTTAGCATAAATGGTGGTGATATGCTTATGTGCGATTGGGGTTTGGGTGGAGATTGTGGTTTCACGAGCGGCGGGTTTATCAGTAATATGCATATTGCTGGTAAACTTATTCTTGGATCGCAGCAGCAGTTTTATGTAACAGATTCTGTCTTCCCGCAGCTACAAGCAGGTGTGTGGAATATTGTTTCTAATAACAATCAGGGTACAGTATTTGGGGATGGCGATCCTTCCACTAAAAATATCTGGAATGGCTATCCTTTTACACAAACCACAAGCAACACGCATATTTCCCATCCTAAGATGCTTTTTAATGGTAAGTGGAATGTGAAAGTAGCGCAAGATCTAAAAAGTGCTGACGATTTTGTGCTGCTTTCGTCAAATGTTTCCCCTGCAATTATTACAGCAGATCAGATACAATCTATTAATTCTGCATTAGCTGCTGGAGCACCAGGCCTCATCATAGCCCCAGGCATATACGAATTGAGCGGTGTGATTAATATTCCAGATAATAAAACTGTGATCGGGCTTGGGTTACCTTCCTTAGTATGCCAAGCACCTACTGGTGGTTGTATGCATGTTGGCAGTGAGGGTGTACGCTTAGCTGGCATTACTTTTAATGCTGGTGTTAATGGTTCATCATCTGATCAAGCAAATACTCTTCTGGTTGTTGGTGAGCAATCTCATGGTAGCAAGACTAACCAAACTATATTACAAGATATATATTGTAGGGCTGCGCGCATTAATGATACTCAGGCATCGCCTTCTGCTTATGCATGTGTGCGCGTAGATGCAAATTATGTGATTGGTGAAAACCTGTGGTTATGGAGGGCTGACCATGATGAGCAGGCTACGCTTATTCCTTTCAATATCAATTATTGTAAACATGGTCTTATTGTGAATGGGAATAATGTTGAGATGAATGGATTATTTGTGGAGCATTTCAATGACATTCAGACCGTATGGTTGGGTCAAAATGGTAAGATTAGATTCTATCAATCGGAGCTGCCGTACTTTATGCCAAGTGGCTCTGTGGATTGTTCTATTCCTGGTGGTGATACGAAACAGCAGAGGGTATGTCCTTCTCTATATGTTGGTAAAGATGCCGTTGGGTTTAGTGCAGAAGGCCTTGGTATATATTGCTTTTTTCCAAATGATCTTGGTCAAGGCACTGTGAGGGCGAAATCCGTGATTAAGACAGATTCAAGCGATGCACATATTTCGCATGTTGTAATGCGCTGGCTTAATGGTGATCCTGCAAGTGGTGTGGATTATATATTAGAGGATAGTGCTGGTAATGCTTTCCCGATTGGTAGTGCTGTGGATGGTAATAATAACAAAGGTTACGCGTTTGATCATTACCCGAGTGCATCTATCGAGGACGATATTAGTATTTAATATTAATACCCACCCCTCTCGTGGGGTGGGTATTTAGAGCTAGAATATGTGGCGTTGTTTAAGTAAAATGCGTTGTGCTGTTATCTTTTAGCGTTGTGTTGAAGATTCGTTGGGTGCGCCTTTGTGCGCTACTGTGTGATGTGATTATTAGATTCTGTGTATTTTTGATATTTTATAGCCATAATTAATTGGTGAAAAAGCTTTTTATCTGCATATTATAGATATAATATGTTTGCGAAACTAATAATTTCTGTAATGAAAACAACTTTTTTCCAGGGCAATTTCAAGAATCTTGTGAATTCAGAGTTATATCTGAAGCATAAGGACTTGTTTTTCGCAATATCAATAATCCTAATGATAGGGGTGCTGATCTTCCCAGTGCCCGCGATTGTCTTAGATATGCTGCTTAGCATATCTATCTCATGCTCTGTTGTTATATTAATGACAGTGCTATTTATAGAAAAACCGTTAGATCTGAGCTCCTTTCCAAGCATATTGCTTATTATAACAGTTTTGAGGCTCTCATTAAACGTATCGACAACACGGCTTATTCTCTCAAATGGGCATATGGGTACAAGCGCAGCTGGCCATGTTGTTGAGGCATTTGGTTATTTCGTGATGCAGGGGTCTATTGTAATAGGGACTATTATATTTGCTATACTTACTATAATTAATTTTGTTGTTATAACAAAAGGTTCGGGGCGTATAGCTGAAGTTGCAGCAAGATTTAGCCTAGATGCTATGCCTGGAAAACAAATGGCAATAGATGCAGATTTATCATCTGGTGGTATTACACAAGATGAGGCAAAAAAAAGAAGGAAGCTGCTGGAGGATGAAAGCACATTCCTAGGTGCTATGGATGGTGCAAACAAGTTTGTGCGGGGTGATGCTGTAGCTGGACTTTTGATCACATTTATTAATTTTATTGCTGGGATTGTTATAGGAGTTGTGCAAAAAAATATGTCCTTTGATACTGCACTACATACATATACAATACTGACGATAGGTGATGGATTGGTTAGCCAGATACCGGCGCTTATAGTATCAATTGCAGCTGGTTTATTGGTAACAAAATCTGGCGATAAGGGACCTGCGGACAAGGAAATATTCTC
The DNA here is from genome assembly GCF_021811845.1 of Candidatus Cyrtobacter zanobii. Classification (GTDB taxonomy): domain Bacteria; phylum Pseudomonadota; class Alphaproteobacteria; order Rickettsiales; family Midichloriaceae; genus Cyrtobacter; species Cyrtobacter zanobii. The sequence continues at coordinate 6,370 of NZ_JAJBJB010000027.1, forward strand.
ACAATTGGCAGGTTACCCCAAGGCGCTGGCCGTGAGTGGGTCACTTGCGTTTTTTATGGCTATTATGCCAGGTACACCTGCAATACAATTCACTATAGCGGGCACACTTTTAAGTATAACCGCATATTTGCTATACAAAACAAGAGTACCGCTTACACAAACACAAAAATCAGAAGATTCAATATCTGTGCTACAAAAACAGGAGACGCAAGCTGATGATGCTATACCAAATATAGATGTGATCAGAATTGAATTAGGCTATGGGCTACTTGCTTTGGCTAATGAAAAATCTGCATCCAGTAAGATTACAGATCAAATTAAAGGTTTAAGAAAACAATTTGCAAAAGAGCTCGGCATAATTATTCCATCTGTAAGAATACAGGATAATGCACAGCTTGCTGCAGAGGAATATATATTAAAGATAAAAGAAATAGAGGTAGGAAAGGGCCGGTTAAAACCTAATAAATTGCTTGTAATGGATCCTACTGGTAATGAGGTGAAAATACATGGAGAAAATACAATAGAGCCAGCTTTTGGTTTAAAAGCTAAGTGGGTTGATAAAATTGATAAGGAGGAGGCTATCTTGAGTGGATACACGGTTGCAGATCCATCAACTGTTATAGTAACGCACCTATCAGAACTCTTGAAGGAGAATATTTCTGAGCTAATCACATATTCTGAAGCACAAAGATTAATAGATTCATTACAAGGTGATCAAAAAAAGATGGCGGCTGAAATTATTCCTGCAAAAATATCCGTAATAGTATTTCAAAGAATATTGCAAGTTTTATTATCTGAATCTGTTTCAATAAGGGATATATCAGGAATTTTAGAGGGTATTGCGGAGTTTGTTGATGTGACCACAAATGTACGCAGACTTACAGAACAAGTGAGAATACGCCTTGCAAAGCAGATCTGCCATGCCAACACTAACGAAAAGGGGTATATCCCAATTGTTATGTTATCTAAAAGCTGGGAGAAGGAGTTTTCGGATTTTATACAAGGGAAAGATGAAGATAGTTACCAATTAGTAATACCACCTTCTAAATTACAAGGCTTTGCATCAGATTTTAATAAAACTGTTGATAAATTTGCATTTGAAGGAGAGTCTGTTGTGCTTCTTACTTCTGCAAAAGTACGGCCTTTTATAAGGTCTGTGGTAGAAAGGATCAGGCCTAGTGTTGCAGTAATGTCGCAAAATGAAATTCATACCAAGGCAAAAATTAGAATATTAGGTGATATGTAAATATATAAATCATTTTTATTGCAATGTTGTAGAGCAGCTCTCTTGTAAAGCATGGTTATTGTAACTATAATCGCACTTTACTTGTCTTGGTATAATGAGCAAAAAGGCTGTTATTTTGTTAAGTGGTGGCTTGGATTCTGCAACGGTGCTACATGTAGCTATTAGTTCTGGATTCTCTTGCTTCTGTATTAGCTTTGATTACGGTCAAAGACATAGGATAGAGTTGGACTTTGCAAAAAAGATTGTAGGTAGGAGTAATAGTGTGGTGGAGCATAAGATATTGCGCCTAGACCCAGAGGGTTTCAGAGGCTCTGCATTAACTGGTATGTGTGATGTTCCAAAAGATAGTGATATATCTGATTCAATCATACCATCAACATATGTTCCAATGCGAAACACTATTTTTATTTCTTATGCGCTTGGATACGCAGAGTGTATTGGGGCATCTGATGTATTTGTTGGTTGTAACGCTGTTGATTATAGTAATTATCCAGATTGTCGTCCCAAATATATAGAGCAGTTTCAAAAATTAGCCGATCTTGCAACGGGATGTAAAATAAGAATTAATGCCCCTTTGATGAATATGAAGAAATCTGAGATAATCAAGTTGGGAATGAGCCTTAGTGTCGATTATACGATTACATTTTCTTGCTATGACCCATCAGAAGATGGGTTGCCGTGTGGATCGTGTTATTCATGTATATTGAGGAAGAAGGGGTTTGATGGTCTTATATAGGTAAATCTTATGTATGATATTACTGATAGATAGATTACTTATATATTATATTGTTAGTAGATAGATTAATAGATAAATATGTCACAAGATAGATATCCTATCACCCCTTCGGGGTATTATAGAGCGATTAAGGAGTTGGAGCAGCTGAAAACAATTGATAGACCTGCTGTTATTGTTGAAATCTCTGAAGCAAGAGCACATGGGGATTTATCTGAGAATGCTGAATACCATGCTGCACTAGAGAAGCAAGGGTTTATAGAAGCTAAGATAAAGAAATTGGAATGGATAGTAGGGGCAGCTATGGTTATTGAGTTAACGGGGCCTTCTGGTGATACAGTTAAATTTGGTGCAACGGTTGAATTGATTGATGAAGATTCAGAAGAAAAAATGCATTTTACCATAGTTAGTGAATACGAGGCTGATATTGAATCAAGTTTCATATCGCATACATCGCCGCTTGCTAAAGCAATTATGGGCAAAAAGGTTGGCGAAACTGTTGATGTTGTTGTAGCAGGCTCTGTCATTTCTTATTATATAGAATCTGTGAGGTATGTGTGATTTTTATGAGTGAGGGTCTTGTCGCATGGCTTGCTATAACTATATTTTATTTTTATCAGTATATAGTAAGGGCGGCGCCTAGTAGTATGTTTGGTGATATCACTGAGCAGTTTAATATAAATGCAGATCAATTCGCAACGCTTGGGTCTTTATATCTTGTAGGTTATGCTATGATGCAGATCCCAATTGGGGTTATGATGGATAGGTTTGGGGTGCGCAGAGTTGTCCTTACATCTATTCTAATCTGTACAGCAGGTACGTTTATATCTGCTATTTCTGATAGTTTTGCAATGCTACAGGTTGCTAGATTCATCGAGGGTGTGGGCTCTGCGTGTGCGCTAATTTCCGGATTAAAGATAATTTCTGATAATTTTCAAGAAGGGAAAAGGGCTGTCTTTTTTGGTTCCACAGTATCTATTGGGGTATTTGGTGCTGTAATTTCAAGTAATATAATAGCGCTGCTAACAGATCAGTATCACCCTAAAGATGTTTGGTGTGTGCTTGCCATTATAGGAGTTGCTATTTTTGTTATAAGTTTTGTTTTAATCCGACAGAATGAAAAACAACATGTGACTGTAGAACTAAAAGACATATTTAAATTATGTATTAGTAAGAGAGTGCTCTTACCCTCGATTATTGCAATAGGCCTATATGTACCAGTTGCAGTGCTTGGGGATTTATGGGGTATTCATTTTTTACAAACAAAATTTAATGTAGCTAAAAGTACTGCCGCACAGATTAATGCACTTCTTTATATTGGTATGATATTTGGGAGCTCAATTGTGCCATATATATTTGAAAAATTTGGTAAGGTAGCACTTGGTATTAGAATAAGTATTTGTATCATTACAACACTATTTGCTCTGCTTATTTATACCGACCTTAATTATCCATCATTGTTTATGATTATAATCCTTCTAGGTTTTTTCTGTGGTGGGGAGATGCTATGTTTTACCTTCGCTCTATCAGGCTCAAACGCCATGACCTCAGGCCTAATCTCTGGTATTGTTAATACACTAAATATGGCTGGAAGCGGTGTGTTGCAGCAAATTATAGGTATTGTCTTAGACTTTGTATGGTCTGGCTCATTGAATGCACACGGGAATAGAAATTACTCTGAAGGCGATTTTGTAGTAGCCTTGACATCTATGATCATAGTCATGGTAATTTGTGTAGTTTGCTCACTTTTTATGAAGAACATAAAATGCAAATAATGAATATCGAGCGGGACGCAAAAATAATAGCATCTGGCTCTTATATCTCACTTATATATGGTAGGGATGAGGGGATGATATCCCTATTGGTGAATAAAATTGCAAAGTATTTTGCAGACCCATTTGACGTGGCAGATTGTATATCAAGAGTTAAATACCAAGATGTGAGCCCTGCTATACTTAGTGATATGATCAGGGAGAGGTCATTGTTTGTGTCAAAAAAGCTTATCTTAATTTATGAGTGCTCAGAGAGTATAAATAAGGAACTAAGCTCATTTATAAAGGGCATGGATAGTACAGAACATACCTTGGTTTTATTTGTAGGTGGAGAGCTAAAGAAAAATTCTGCGCTTGTAAAATGTATCTCGGAAATAAAGGGTGCTAAAGTTGTGCCATGTTATGAGGCGCAGCCATTCGAGATTGAGCAATATATAAAGAAATATTTTCAAGAAAGGAATATTTTCTTCAAAGTAGATTTGCCACAATATCTTGCCTCTATATTAGGTAATAATCTTATTAATATAAACCAAGAGCTAGAAAAAATTCTACTGCTACCGAATTTAAAAGAAGTATCAATATCTGATATAGAAGGGTTATATACACATGACCAAAGTGCGGATTTCTTCAAGATTGGTGAGCTTTTTTGTACTAAAGATTATGATGCTATCAGCAATATCAAAAACACAACCGATATAATTCAGATGCTGCGTGCTATTTGCTACTATATAAATAGGCTCATCAAAGTGAAGGTATGTATTGAAAATGGACAACACCTTGAGAAAGCAATTCTTACTCTTCATCCACCGTTATTTTTTAAAAGTAAAAATATATTTCTAAGTATACTAAATAACGTGACTGCTAAGTCCCTCTATTCCAAATTATCTAATATGATTACGATTGAAAAGATGGTAAAGCAGGGGATTTTAGATAGTAGTGCTGCGCTTCAGTGTGTGCTGCATTGTATGGACTGAAGTAGTTTTTCTATTTATGTTAGATATGTTAAATAGGTATTTTGTTATATATATAACCCGAGCTGCATTTAAGCTTTTAGGATAAAGTTAGCTAAGAAGGAGGATTTATCGGACTTGAATTGGTAATTTATAAGCCCAGCTAACAGGTGAGCGAACGCATTTATTGGCGATCTATGATGCACAAATGTGCCTAAAGATTTTATAGATGAGAAGATTGTTTCTATAATTTTTCTTTTTTGTATAGCTTAGGCAAAAGAGGTTGATATTATTTAATAAGATGATAACATAATTGG
>NZ_JAJBJB010000028.1 GCF_021811845.1 Candidatus Cyrtobacter zanobii
ATAGATTGGGAACATCTTGCACAATTCTAGTGCTTTCTCCGATATCTCAGCCAATAACGAATCACTTCTATGTTCATGAGATAAAATATCCGAAATATATTTCCCTATTAGCTTAAATTCCTGATTACCCAGCCCTCTGGTGGTACATGCAGGGCTGCCAAGTCTTATCCCAGATGTTGTAATAAAACTCTTTTTGTCAAATGGAATACTATTTTTATTGCATGTCAACCTTGCTTTATCCATGCGCTCCTCTGCTTCTTTTCCAGTAATATCTTTGCTCTGTAGATCAACAACCAACATGTGCGTATCAGTTCCCCTTGTAATGACGTTAAATCCGTTATCCATCAATGTTTCAGCAAGTATTTTAGCGTTTGATATAACCATCTTCATATAATTTCTAAAATCATCCTGTAATGCTAAGCCAAATGCTACAGCTTTTGCCGCTATAATATGCATTAAAGGTCCGCCCTGTATACCTGGAAAGACGGCGGCATCTACTTTTTTAGATATTGCTTCATCATTGCAAATTATGAAGCCACCACGTGGACCTCTTAGGGTTTTATGGGTTGTAGACGTGACAATGTGAGAATATTCTACTGGGTTTTGGTGAAGGCTAGCTGCAACGAGCCCCGATATGTGTGCCATATCAACCATTAGATATGCGCCCACAGAGTCTGCAATTTCACGAAACTTAGCAAAGTCTAATGCTCTTGGATACGAAGAACATCCAGCTATTATAAGGCGTGGGCCAAAGTCTTTAGCTATTTTTGCAACTTCATCATAATCTATTAGGTATGTTTTTGGATTCACCATATAATGATGAATATTAAACCATTTACCAGACATATTAACTGGTGATCCATGAGTGAGGTGGCCGCCACAATCTAGTGAAAGGCTCAGTACCTTATCACCAGGATTCAGTAGTGCAAGGAATGCAGCTTGATTAGCTTGTGAACCAGAGTGTGGTTGGACATTTGCAAACTTACATCCATATAACGATCTTAGTCTTTCGATGGCTAATCTTTCTATACCGTCGACATACTCGCACCCACCATAATATCTTTTGCCAGGGTAGCCCTCTGCATATTTGTTTGTAAGGCATGAACCTGCAGCCTCCAAGACTTGTGCGCTTGCTATATTTTCAGATGCAATAAGCTCAAGCGTACCATTCTGTCTTTCTAACTCTTTATTAATCAGGGAAAAAACCTCCAAATCGGTATTAAGAAGCTTGCTTGAAAAAAAACTCATTACCAAACTGTTCATACATCAACAAACTGGTACCTGCGGCCGGACTCGAACCGGCAAGGGATTTAACTCCCCGCGGATTTTAAGTCCGCTATGTCTACCATTCCATCACGCAGGCTACTAGAAGTGCTGGGCAATTATTACCAGATACTGCCTTCATTTCAAGAGGTTTTTATTCTAGCCGTAAAACAAATTTACTTCTAGATACCTTATACAATTATTAAAGTATTATGATTTCGATTACTAAATAAACTACTTAATTAAGCCTTTGCCTTTTAGGTAGCTAAATTTTTATCAAAAAAGCTATTGGCTAAATATAGCACCACAAAATAAAAAATAGTTATCTAATTGCAACTTTTCCGATATAAAATTCAATCGATATGTAGCTGAGGGTTGTTATATGAAAGGTATAGTGGCGATTTTTTATAAAATCGTTGATAGGGTCACTAAAATTCTTATCAACAAAGAGTCGCTTGATAGGGAGATGGGGCATATGCCTTTTGGTGATACCAAGCCGCAACATGTATATGACAATAAGATAGTGGTAGCGCCACTAGCTGGTGCGCAGCGTGCGCTACAATCCAATTCTATGTCTTCTATAGGGCCTGCAGATGCAGCTGATGTACAAGACGGGTTTAGGGGGGCGTTGCAGAATGATGCTATATGCGGAAGGGGGCAGGGTAGTGAGGCGGAAGTGGTGGATCGAGCTCAACAAATGCAGGGAGTCACAGCAGCCCAAGATCACATGTTGCAAGCGCTTTACAGTAAGTTGGACGCTATCAGAAAGAAATTTCATGAATTTGAAGCGCGGCATTGTGGGCATGGTGTATTAGCGGGGAATATGAGGGGTGCAAGTGAATTGAATGGGTTACCAGGAGCAGAATCACAACTTGGGCCGCGTGAAGGAGTTGTGAAGAATATACTGCAAAATACAAATAATTGGGCGCAACAAAAAGCCAAATCACAAAAAGTGTCTGTGAAGGATGGTATAGTGTAGGCGTTGTACAGCCATTTCTTGATATAGTAGAATGGCTGCTGGTGCGAATAGAAGCTTGTATGTGCTCTATCCCTTCGTTTGCTGAATAACGCAAGATGGCTTTGTATCTGGTATATAGAGATGCAATTTTACTTAGGCGGTGCACCAGGAGTAAAATTAATGAGCTGCAATATATAGGCAGTGTTACCAACTGTTGTTTGTGCTGCCTCGAATAAAATAAGATAAATTACGATAGCACAACAGATAACACGCTACATTATACACGAGTTACCGTTGTGCTACACCAAAAAACAACGCCATGTGCCCAACATTAATAGGCAGCACGGGTACCTGTAATGACGCCACTACTCGCCGTTGACGATTCTTTTGAATTCTTTGCCGACAGTAAAGCTTATCCTTTTTTGTGCGCGAACCTTTGCAACAGTACCTTTAGGCGTTCTGACTTTCCTTTCCGCAATGTCCTTTTTCTTAAAAGTTCCAAAGCCAATAAATTGCAACTCATCATATTGAGTGACAGCATCCACCATATGTTTCAATACAGAATCCAATAATCTGGCAGTTTCTGCCTTACTCTTACCAAGCTCTTTTGACAAACCCTCTATGAAATCGCTTTTATTCATATCACAAACCAATTATTAATTTTACTAAAAACGGTACATCAAAACAGCAGAGTGGCGATGTATCGCGCAGCCGAGTATAATACCAAACTTTGAGGCCTTGCAAGAGTTTTTCTAGAATATAATCGCTATATATCAGATTTCTTCAAATATTACTCAATTATGCAACGCATAAATATGTTGCGACACTATAGCTCATCTATAAACTAGTTGGAAAGAAGTGCATGCGCTAAATTGTGAAATAATGGCTGCATTGCACTGAAAATGCCATACAATGGTTTTTGTTCATATTAGAATATTTCGATAGAATTTAGATTAGGCTGATAAGATGGAAAGAAAAGCGCTAGAACCAATTAACGTCTCTGCTTTTGTGATTTACAAAATGACCTTATAGTGCAGGTCGCATAAAAGTGGTATGGTCCTTATTATGAATTTTGTTATAGCATAAGCAATAAAACTTGAGACATTTTTAAAAAATAAATGAATTAGATTTCAATCGATTAATATATAGGATTTGTCTCAACCCTTATGCCTAAGCTATATCTCGCAATTAGTTATACAAAGTTATGTATACTTACACTATCATGTCTTAGCTATAATAGCTATTTGCTCAGGGTGTTAGTTCAGTAATCAAAAATCATGCGCTCAAATATCTTGCAAGTATAATGTATTGGCTTATGACGAGCCAACCAGGCTATAAATCTACATGACTTGATTGTGGCGTTATACTTAAATTTCATTGTTAATAGTGATTCAGGGTAGACTGCTATTCATGGAATGGGTGCTATACTTCATGTAGCGGCCATCTTGCTATTGGTTGTGTATTGTTGCTATGTGTGAGCCCGTGTGCGTATCTATCACAAGCCGCCCACGCTATCATTGCTGCATTATCCGTGCATAGCTGAATATTTGGTAGTATGCATTCTATACCTTTATTTTGTAATGTATTTTGCAATCTATGCCTAATGTAAGAATTGGCAGCAACGCCACCTACGAGTGCAAAACGCTTCATTTCTCTATTTTGTGCCATAGCTTGTAATATTTTATATTCAAAGATATCACATACTGTTTTTTGAAATGACGCACATATATCGTTAGCATCCAGTGCTGGATCAGATTTTGAGATTAATGTACGAACAAACGTTTTTAGCCCCGAGAATGAGAAGTTCAATTCATCTTTAGTGCACATAGGCATTGGCATTTTGAAACGCAGCTCATCACCTAGCTTGGCAAGCTTTTCCACCTGTGGGCCACCTGGATAGTCCAGATCTAACATTTTGGCAACTTTATCAAAAGATTCCCCAGCGGAATCATCTATGGTAGAGGATAATACATGGTAATTTGCAATATTTTGTACCAATACTATCTGTAAATGCCCGCCAGAGGCAAGAAGTGCTAAATATGGAAACTCTATACAATGCGTTAATCTTGGTGTTAATATATGACCTTCTAGGTGATTAACCCCATAAAAAACCTTACCCAAACAATCTGATATAGTTTTTGCAAATATAAAACCCGTAATAAGCCCGCCTATCAATCCAGGCCCCGCTGTTGCTGCAACTATGTCTATATCATTAATATTTGCATCTTGTAGGGCCTGTTTGAATATAATTGGTAATAGTTCTAGATGGCTCCTTGCCGCAATCTCAGGAACGACCCCACCAAAGCTCTTATGCTCCCGTATTTGAGAATACCTGCAATTTGAGATTATATTCCTATCGCTATCAACAATTGCAACACATGTATCATCACAACTAGTCTCGATGCCGAGTGTTAACATGTGCTTACTACGTCTAAGATCCTATCCATGCTCACTATAGTGACCTCGCCTGTTCTTCTATCCTTTACTTCAAGGCTATTTGAAGCAGAATTTCTAGGGCTGACTATAATTTGTACAGGTATACCTAAAAGATCTGCCCTAGCAAACTTTGAGCCCACACTATCTTCCAGATCGTCATACAACACTTGTAGACGTTTGGCATCAAGCACTGTTTTGAGTTTGTAGAACATCTCACTACATTTTTCATCAGAATACTTAAGGTTTATTACGTATAAATCAAATGGTGCAACTTCCTTTGGCCATATTATCCCATTTTCATCATTATTGTTTTCTATAATGAGCCCAATAATACGTGAAATACCAACACCATAAGCGCAAGTTATTGGGCTAAACAATACACCTTGATCATTTTGTATTTTATGATTTTGTGTGTATTTATCACCCTGTATAAATATATGGCCTACCTCAACGCTAGTGGTTTTTGTAAGTTGCTCTTTTTTTGTGGTATCAACCACATCGGAACTTACTGAATAAAACTTTTCAAGTTCACGTAATGAAATCTCTTGTTTTAAAGCATTAATAATAGAGTCCTCGTAATATATTGTGCTTTCACCTTGATTTGATATCACATGGAATTCATGATTCATCTCGCCGCCCATATCTCCAGAATCTGCAGCAACTGGTATTGCCTGCAAGCCCATATCTTTATAAACTCTTAGGTATGCATTTAAAAATTTTTCGTACCACCGCTGCGCGCAATCTAAGTTATTATGAAATGAATACGCGTCTTTCATCAAAAATTCCCTACAGCGCATAACGCCGTGCCTTGGCCTGATTTCATCTCTAAATTTCCATGAAACTTGGTAAATTACTTTTGGTAACTCTTTATAAGATTGTATGTTATGCAATGTAACGTATGAGGCAACTTCTTCAGCCGATGGTGCAATGAGCATATCCTGGCCAGAGCTATCTTTTGCGCATAACATCTCACCACCCAATCCCTTGCCTTCACAAAACCTTCCAGAATCCCTCCATAATTGCGCCGGCTGTACAAGTGGTAATGCAACTTCTAGCGCTCCTATCTCTTCCATACGCCTTTTAACGATGTTTGTAATTTTGCTCAAAACCCTTATTCCAAGTGGTAACCAAGAGTATATACCAGCTGAAATCTGTCTGATCATTCCTGCGCGAAGCATTAGTTTATGCGATGCTATATGCGCACCAGCAGGATCATGTTTTAAAGTTGGTATGAAATATTTACTGAGCAACATATATATAGAAAATATAAAAACCTATGTGATGTCCGTGAGAGTTAGTAACGCAATACATTAAAAATACGTGCTAAAAATTAATCTTCATCTGCATGGAAATATTTTTCAAACTTTCCTTCCTCATGCTTATAGTTATCAGCATCTGGTAATGGGGATTTTTTAGATGTGATCCTTTTCCACTTTTCTGAATATACGGCATTAACTTCTTGCATGTGCAGGCTTGCACGATCAGCCGGTACTATGGCGCCAATTGGGCATTCTGGTTCACAAACTCCGCAATCTATGCACTGTTGCGGGTGGATGACGAGCATTTTTTTGCCTTCAAAAAAGCAATCAACTGGGCATACATCAACGCAATCCGTATACTTACACCTGATGCATTTTTCAGTTACAACATAAGCCATAAAAATTACTTCTGGAATATATTTTATGGCTGTAGTATATAATCTTGGCTTGTTTTGCAATAGCGTGTTGTAGGATAGGCTTTTCGCGGACGTGGCGGAATGGTAGACGCACTAGGTTTAGGACCTAGCGCCTTTGGTTTGGGGGTTCAAGTCCCTTCGTCCGCACCCTAATTATGTGGTATATATTAAAATGAGTGATCATAAGGTCTTGATCATAGAATCTAGAGCTAACGGTGATATTTCATACAGTGCTCTATGCCCAGTTTTGGATTTACTAAAGCAGATGGATGTGTCTTATGAGAAGATCGAGACTCGAAACGTACTTTCTATACCTTGTGCAGCTGCAATAAGCCTTGAGTTTGTTGATTATATTGGGGCAATCGCTCTTGGATGCGTTATAGATGAGCTTGATCATAACTCGCTGATTTCTGTACAAGAAGCTTATAGGGGTATGAGCGATCTTGGTATGCAATACTATATGCCTGTTGGTATTGGTATATGTCATGCAAAAAATTCAGATGAAGCAAGAAAAAAGGCTGGTCCAATATATCTGGATGCAGCGTCTTCCTGTATACAGCTGATGAAGCTTAGGGCGCAGGGTAGCAGTGCTACCAGCAATAATTTTATTTCTAGATATAACAACTAACAACATATATTACTTTATGGATAGAGCAACAAGGTTTGTAGCTGTGCAATACCTTTACCACGTTATGGTTACCAATGAAGTTGTGACCATTGATTCTGTCACTGCCTTTATGGAGAGGTGCGAAGGTATAAAGGGCAGCTCGGATGAGGTTTGTCAGTTAGTCTCTGGAGTCATTGAAAAATCACATATTATTGAACCTTGTATAGAAAAGCATTTGTCTCATAATTGGCGCTTTGAAAGGCTAGGCATGGTGCTTAAAGCGATTTTAAAGCTCTCGTCTTTTGAAATCATATTCCTCAAAGCGGCGGATAAGCCGCTCATCATCAATCAATACCTTGAAATTGCAAAGGCTTTTAATCATGCGGGTGAGGTTGGTTTTTTGAATTATATAATGGATAATATATCACTGTAGTATAGTCTTTTATTTTTATTAATCCATATGAAGAGCCAAGTGAGCCATATTAAGCCTAAAATCGCTGTAATTTCGGGGTATACGCAGCATGAGAGTGGGCCTTATAGAAATCAGCATATTTTCTCAGATGCAGTTATTAGCTCCATCCTGAAAGGTGGTGGGTTGCCTGTTGGTGCTTTTGTAACCTCAGATGAGTTTATGGAGGATATGGCAGAACACTATGTACAAACCTGTGATGGCTTGATGATTATGGGTGGGGCGCTGGATGTGGATCCTGCATTATATGGGCAAGAGCCAATACCAGGATGCAGGATCAATAAGCCACGTGAAAATTTTGAAATATTGTTGGCGCGAAAATTTATAGAGGCTAAAAAGCCAGTGCTTGGCATATGTAACGGCGAGCAATTGTTGAATGTTATATTCGGTGGTACATTGTTCCAAAAGATGGAGAATGAATCTGTGGCGCGTAGGCCGGAACTATCATCCGAGCTCTGTGCATTTCATCCTGTGAATATACAAAGAGGTTCATGGCTGTATAGTGTATTAAAAAAAGATCAGATAATAGTTAATAGTAACCATAAGCAGTGCGTTGATAAATTAGGGGATGGGTTTGTTGCAAGCTCCAATGCACCAGATGGCTTTATAACATCTATAGAGATAGTAAATAATGGGCAGTTCATCGTTGGTATTCAGTGGCATCCTGAATATTCGCATTTTCCAAATGCTGCCGATATTGCGGCAAAATATGGTCTTGAAGATGTGACCGTTGGTAGAAATGGTGAATTAATGCTGCCATATAACCAGGCAATTATAGATGCATTCATAGGAGTTGTTACCGCGGGCTTATAGTGCTTATTATATAGCTTTTAGCCAAGGCGCCATCCAAAAGTTTAATCTATTTTGGTTGTGGGGCACACGCTCCACAACTTTAAATATTTCTAAGCATATTAAAGGTTGATTATTTTCTAAAAAGGCCACACCATCTCTTATTATACATATTTTGATGGTTATTGTATGGCTAAAGATGGACAAGCTGATGACGTGTTTATTGATGCTTCAGATGATGCTCCAAGTCTTACCCCTGATGCTGTAGGTAGACTTGATACTCTAGGTCTTGCTGGAGTTGTAGGGGATAGGATTGGTAGGTTGAAAGCGGGGCTTGAAAATGCGCGAGCTGAGATGGGGCGTTTAAGTGAAAGGATTGCGAGTAATACTGGGGATAATGTAGCAAAAACCGATCGTATGGTAACTGGCATAAATAGCCACCTTGACGAACTAAGCAAGTGCGTTGATGTCCTTCTTCAAGGGAAGGGCGTTGCTACTATTACGGCCCAAGATGGTAATACTACGCTAACACTTGATGGTAGTGCTTTTAAAGGGATGGAAGATGGTGAGAGGCTGAGTATATTAGGTAGTGTAGATCAGGTACTAAGGCAGGAAGAGGTTATGATTAAGCAAACTGTAGAGCTGAACGGTACATTTCTAGGTAATTTAAAGAGAGGTGTCAAGGGTGTGGCAGAGGAAGTTGGTAAGGGGTATGCAGAAACTTACGTTACATGCAGCCAAGCAATGAATGCACTGAATAGTGCAATGGATGAAATGGCTGGAAAGGCTGGTAAACATGCTGAGCGTGCTATCGGAGTTATATCTGCAATTTGTAGTACAATATGGAATGGTATTTGCACAGCGGCAAAAGAGATAGCTCAGCTTATGGTGCAGGTTTATGAGCGTACAATAGGAACTCTTTGGAAAGCTGCTATAGAAGCAATAGATAAGGCGGATGAAAGAACGCTTGAGGCGCAAGGTACGAAGCTTGGTGCGAGTTGTGCGAAACCATGCCCTGAAATTGGTGTGCTGGAAAGTGGTGCGCGCTCTGATCTGGAGCAGAGATATAGAGAGGCAATGGAGGCCGCGGTTAAGTTAGCTGATAATCATACACTTAATACATCAGAAAAAATAGAATTTATAAACGGTGTTAATGCTCAGGTAACGGAATTAAGGGCGAACCTAGATGCGTTGAACATGAGTGAAAATGATAGAAGGAGCATAAATCGCGCAGAGGACACAGCACTTGCAATGGTTGATCAATTTAAGCATGGCATTGAAGGTAGGTATGCTGAGCTTGTGAGGGGTGCTGAGGCCAGGGTAGCTGAGCAGCAGGCTAACAAGTCTAAGGGGCAACACACTGAGAAAGTTCTGAATGATGCTGATAAAGGGCATGTGGTTGGACATAGTATGGCTTAAGGATGGCACTTAAAAATCTTGTTGATCGTTTCGGCTTTTTGAGATATAAGTTTCCCTCTTTGATTTTTTGATTATCCCTTGGTGTTCTGAATATGCCTAGATTGAAGATAAAAATGAACAGCTCTGTTAAGAAAAGGTTTTCTCTTACAGCTGGCGGTCTTGTAAAGGCTTCTCAGGCCAACAAGCAGCATAATATGCGTAAGAGGAGTAAGAGGCAGCTGAGAGAGCAGAGGGGTACCGCTGTATTGCCTAAGTGCGAGCAGGTGAGGATTAAAAAATCTCTAAGGGTATCCCCTTTATAATGAATTAGTTGTTGCTTAATTATGGCTAGAGTAAAAAGAGGTGTTGCTGCAAGGAAGAGGCATAAAAAGATAATCGAGATGGCTTCTGGTTATCGCGGTAGGTCTAACAGCTGCTTCAGGATTTCAGTTGAAAGGGTAGAAAAGGGCCTGCAGTATGCTTATAGGGATAGGAGAACTAAGAAGCGTGAGTTTAGAAGCTTGTGGATTCAGAGGATTAATGCGGCCGTGAGGCAGCTTGGTATGACATATTCGCAGTTTATCAATAAAATTGCTGGTTCTGCTGAGTTTTCTAAGCTGAATCGGAAGATGCTCTCTGAGATTGCAATGAATTCTCCACAAGTGTTCTCTTCAATGGTTTCTGCGCTTTAGGCGGTGCATTTGTGCCTCCTCCATGAGCTGCTAATATGGATTGCAGCTCATGGAGTTCGGGTTTCGGTTTAATATGTCCCCGCTTTGGGTTGATGTGTTGCTAGGCTGTTTTGTTAATGCCTGCCAGCTATGCTGCTAGCAAAGTGTAGCTAAAGCGATATAAGGTTATTATGCCAAAAGTAATTTAGTCTTATTAAATCGATGATGGGTATTTGTAAAGTTGGCGGCATAACCCTTTATGATGCTGTAGTTTAGGCAATTTGACGCTGGCAGCAGCTGTGTGGTATAATTTTATAATCTCGTAATAATTCCTCTATCACTCTGATGCTCAAAGATTCTATAGCGTTTTATACTATTTTGCAGTTTTGCAGATTTATCACCAAGACACAAATTTCTACTTTTGAAGTTGCTTTGTTAACATACAATACGACTACAGCTACATAAAAGTCTTATCTTAGTTATACAAATTGTATATGCTTGCATTGTATAGTGATTCACATAGAATTTGGTGCACAAAAATTGCCGCAATGTACAATATAAAAACTTATTAAGAGATTGTTACTGCACCAAGTATTATCTACTTCACTATAGTGTCTTAATATCTTTGCACATATCGGTCCCAATTAATAT
>NZ_JAJBJB010000029.1 GCF_021811845.1 Candidatus Cyrtobacter zanobii
AATTATAGCATAGGCAATAAAACTTGAGACATTTTTAAAAAATAAATGAATTAGATTTCAATCGATTAATATATAAGATTTGTCTCAACCTCTCATGCCTAAGCTATACTATGCCTTTTTGGGGGCGAAATTATATGTGTTGCTTCTGTGAGCTTCTATAAGTCTAGTGAAAATGTATAAATTTATGCTTGAATATGCTTTACACACGAATGTATTACCTTAAGGCTTAACAAATTATGATAAATAACCTAAAGAGCTGCTATATGTTTCAAGATACGTATAACTCTGCACTTGTAGGAGAGATTCTTTTTGGCCCAATCCTTAATCCATGGCCTGATTAGGTACCACATGTTGACGTCATGATACAAAAAATATCCTACGCCTTCAACAGTAACCATAGTTTTTTGTAGCATTAATAATTGTGCCTGAGTTGGCATGGAAAATGTTCTAGTTAATGTTAATAACTGTTGCAATAATTCGGAGATAGAAATTTGACTTACTGGAGCATCAAAGATAGATTCTCCTATACTTCTGCATGCAAGCTCAAATTTATACCTAGATTGATCTTGAGGTATATATCCAGCTTTAAAATACATGTTGGCAACTCTACAATAATCTCTAGAAACGAAAGCATCTATGATTTGTGCCACAAACATACGATCCCTATCTGCAAGGCTTTCCACTATGCCAAAATCCACTAATACAATTTGCCCGCGCTGATTGATAAATATATTACCTTTATGGAGATCGGCATGAAAAAATCCATCTCTAAAAGCTTGATTAAAAAAAGTAATTGCTAATCTTTTTGTTACTTCCTCAAAGCTTATGCCAAGCTTTGATATGCCATCCTTATCCTTTAATGATAAGCCATCTACCCACTCTAAAGCCAATATACTTTTTTTTGTATATCGCCAATAAACCTTAGGTATATACACAAATTTATCATTCTTACAATTTTCCCTAAGTTTATCAGCTGCAGCGGCTTCAAGCCTCATATCAAGCTCAGTAGCTGCTATGGATTCTATTTTTGGCATTATTTCCTCAAATCCAAGTTTCTTGGCAGATTTAAAAATTAATATATAAAGTTTGGAAATGGTTCTTAATGTTTGAAGATTTTTATGAAATTCAATGCATATTCCAGGTCTTAGAAATTTAAGTGCTATTTGCGTCCCATCTTTGAGTCGTGCCTTATGCACCTGTGCAATAGAGGCAGCAGCGACCGCCTTTTTATCTATATATTCTATTTCTATAAGTCTTTCTTGTGGTATTTCTAAATCTAATAACTTACTCACTTTCTCAAAATTGGCTTGAGGTAGATTATCTTCTAGCTGTGATAAGATAGATCCTAAGTTGCTGCCTATTATGTCATGCCTCGTTGCAAGAACCTGGCCCAACTTTATAAAAGCAGGACCAAGTTTTACTAGATTTTTTACAAGAAAAACGCCTATTTCTGTTATACGCTCCTCCCTTTGTACTGCGCTGGCGAACTTTAGCCTAAGCAGTAACGGGAATAACTTGATGAGAAACAATAATAACTTCAGCACAAAACTAATTTTTCTCTACTTTTTAGTAGCATTTTCTACTTTCTTAGCAGCAGAATGAGCTGTTTGGACTGGAGTTATATCTCTGTCCTTAAACACAACAGGTATGCTTTTTAGTTCTGTCATTAATCTTTGTAATACTTTTGCTGTAATATCTATGCTTTTATCGAAGTATATAAGCGTTGAAAGATGAACAACAACACTATATCCATCTTGTCGTGCAATCTCAGCGCAGGCTTCTGTGGTTTTTGTCATGATGGTATTACGTATATCGTAATGTACTGCATTAATCATTGAATTTGCCCCATTCATTTTTTGTTGAAATCCAGCATGCTCCTTTTCAAGATTTTCACGAGCAGCTTGCATAGCTTCTTTTGACAAAAGGTGTGATCTTGAATCAAGATCTTTATATTTAGCCTCTATGCTGTCTCTTTCTTTCATTAATTCTACTGAAAGTTCTTGGGCACGTTTTTCTATTTTGAGTAAAGCATCTTTATGTGCCGGTAAATTTTCAAGAATATTATTGAAATCAACGGCGGCAAGTTTGAATGTAGATTCAGCCGCAAAAGCGTTGACGCTGAAGAAAAGTATAATTGCTATACAGAACCTGTTCATAATAATAAAATACTAAAAGTCTTGACCAAGAACAAACCCTATTTGACTTATTTTGTCAAATGATTCTTGTTTAATGAGAGCTTCCGGTGAGTAATATATACTTACTTTGCCAAGCATAGGTAATTCTAAGCCAATTCCAAAACCAGCAGATATTCTTGGTGCATTTGAAGATAATACCCTAAATTGCTTATTCTGTTCCTTTGAGAGATCAGCATCAAACATCGCGCCAATATCACAAAATGCCATGACCTTGAATGATAGTTCCTTTAATGTTTCAATAGAATTAACATAAAGACTTGCCTCTAGGTTGAGAGCATAAAACGACTTACCACCGACGCCTTCTTCAACTTTTGGCGGTGTCTCAATTTGAACGCCACATCCCAGTGTTGTAAAACCCCTAACGTAGCCAATGGTAGAATTAGGTGTAAAATTATCAATGAGCAGTACACGATCAGACGTGCCTAACGCAAATACATTCCCAGCCCTAGCTGTGATTGATATGTTATCCCTTTCTTTGAAAATTGGAAAATATTTTCTAAAATAGGCTGAATGTTTAATGAACTGTACACCACCAATCAAACCAGCAACTTCTTGATTAATAGTTATAATACTACCATTTCTCGGGCGTGATGGGTTATCTATAGTGATATACGACAGTGTATTTCTAACAGATGATGCAACAGTGTTTTCAGCATAATCCATTGACCTAGCTGACTTAATTTCTACAGAAGAATCACTTTTATTTAGCTCTCTTTTGTACAATGCATATTCTATGTTATGGAATAAATTATCAGCAAGCTTGTATTCTATTCCATAACTACCTCCGTATGTTGCTGTTTGATAATAATAAACTTTATCTTGATCTGTTTTATTTTCATTACGCGCATGCCTTGTATTGACATTATAGCCTAAAGAGAATGAGGATTTTAGATCCATATCAAGGAAGAATGGGTCTGTAAAGCCAAAAGATATGGACTTGTTATGCGCTGTAGCTTCCAAAGAAGCTAATAAAGTACAACCAGATCCAGCTATATTTGATTCTTTTATATTGATGTTTCCATTTAAACCGCTCATTCCTATATCATCTGCTCCAAGCGTATATCCAGCAGAAACATTTATGTTGCCAGTTGGCTCCTCATTCACCTTAAACTCAACATCAACTTGGTTTGGCGAAACTATTTTATGTATAATCTCAACAGTACTAAAATATCCTAACTTAATAATATTTGCCCGTGATTTTTCTACCTTATCCTTATTATATGAATCACCTTCAATAAAGCTTATTTGCCTCCTAATTACATTGTCTTTTGTTCTAGTGTTGCCCGTAATATCAATCCTATTAATATAAGCTTTTTGCGCGTCAAGAATGCCCAATTCCAGATTGGCGTACCCATCTTCTTTTATCACTTGCTTTTTAATTTCGGTAAAGAAATATCCTTTATTCTGTAAGCTTTCTTCAAGCAGTAGTATTAGCTTATCTGTTTTCCCCTCATTATATATTACGTCTTTCTCCACTCTTAATTTATTGCTTTTTATGATTTTTTGTACATCTACTAATTTAGCTAATTTTTCCGAAGCTTTTATAGTACCATAGCGGTATTGCGTACCTTCCTCTATCTTAAACGTTATGTGCGCCTTGCCATCGGTGAGTTCACTATTTACATCTATTATATTAAAATCTATATAGCCTTTATTTAGGTAGAATAGCCTAAGAGCCTCTTTATCAAATTCTATCCTTGTTGGATCGTATTTTATAAATGGTGATAATATTTTGAGTACGATATACTCCTGTGAGAAGATTGCCGTTTTTAATGTGGAGCTGGGAAATGCTGTATTTCCTATGAAAGAGATTGAGTATATCTTGGCGCGTTTGCCTTCGGTTATTTTATAAATCACAATAACTTTATCTTTAGATTCTTTGACAAGCTGTGGTTCAATTTTAGCAAACATATACCCCATCTTTTTGTAATGATTCAAAATTGCGTATGCATCCTCATCCACGGCTTTTGTGTTATATATGTTACCTATGCTTAATTTGATTTGTTTAGAGAGGTCTGAGGTATCAAGCGTCTTGTTACCTTCGAATGCTACCCTGGTTATAATTGGGCTTTCTTCAACTGTTATTGATAAAATGCCATGATCATTACCGATAGATGCATTGAGGAATAAGCGTGTCCCGTACAGCTTTTTGAGCGCTCTATCTATATCACGTTCATCATACTGGTGCCCTATTGAGAGCCCAGAATACATTAATATATCGCTTTTAGTTACCCTCTCATTCCCATTTACAATAATTTCCTTAGTTTCATATTGAGCAATACATGGCCTGCAAACAAGCGTAAGCAATATGATACATAAGAAATATTTCATGACATTAACCATTTGATATCATTAAATATAGCAAAAAACATAACACATATAACAATCATTCCTCCAATACCAAATAAGGCATTTTTAAATTTTTTAGATAATGCGCTACCCTTTATGCCTTCTATTGCATAAATGGCAAGCTGCCCACCATCCAGCACTGGTATTGGTAATAAATTTAGTAATGCAAGGTTTAGAGAAAAAATTGCTATAAAGAAAGCAAGGGAGCGTGCGCCAGCAGTAGCGGCCTGGATCGAATAATTAGCGATTCTTAACGGCCCTCCTATATCATCTCTGCTCTTAAATAACTCTGCAATACCAGATATCATCTGTGCAGAAGCACTGTAACAGTAAATTGCAGAAGATGTTATAGAATATGTAAGCTTTTTGAATAAACCCAATTCATTAGGCAAAAATTTTATGTTTTCAAAAATAGCAGCACTTCGTGCTAACTGAAATCGGAGCAACCCGCCGTCCCTAATTATGTCAAACAACACATGATCACCCTCGCTAAATAGTGTGCCACGCATTATATCTGATAGGTTATCAACATCTTGCCCATCAACAGATGCGATAATATCGCCAGTTCTTAGGCCAGCTTTATAGATATAGCTCTCCTGTGGTAGATATTCTATTGTGCTAGATTTGAACCTGGGATCAAACATAAAAAACATGCAAAAGAATATGAGTAATGACAGCACAACATTTGCAAGTGGACCACCAGCGACTATAAGGGATTTTTTTACGAGACTTTGGCTTGCGAGGCTATCTTTACTAGTGTCATCGCTTAATATACTCTCTCCTTTCATTTTGATAAAGCCTCCAATAGGCAATAGAGATAAAGTCCATAACGTATCTTTAGAGTCTTTATATCTAAATAAAATTGGTCCCATACCCACAGAAAATCTATATACCTTTACCCCAAATAGTCTTGCAAAGATGAAATGACCAATTTCATGGCAGAATACAACGACAACCACCACAAAAATGAACCAATAGAAATTCGTATAAGCCGCCTGCATAAGAGTATCTAACCAATGCCATAGGGTAGATCATTACCATATGTGATGTAATATTGATACATAAATTTGCAAATATTCGCATAGGTATCTATTGCTGGGTAGTAGCATCTTTTTCTCTCAACATGCTGAATTTATTGGTATTTTATAATGCTTTATTCTGAAATACATAATGCGCCTACTTGGCTATAAGATCTAAATCAGATTGAGAAGAAATGAGCCAAAGCTCTTCGAAGAAAATATCACCGCTCTACTTTTGTAGTTTTCCAAAAATGCATCTTGTAACTCTTTTATATTGGTTTAGCCATAGTGCAAGTGTTGTAATATATTATGAAACTTGATCTTGAAGTATTATCGCCAAGCAAAGGCAATAACTAATAATTTGTATTATACATGCTTAGTAAGTTTATAACCCTCTCCCAAATATCTCATCCTTAGAAATCCCCCAGATATTGGTTTTAAGCACCCAACCCTTAATATCAGCATTATATAGCAGGCACCAATCTTGTGTACATTTCTTCACCTGCATAATGAGCCCCCTTTCCACAATTGATACTACTCTTGAATTCTGTTTTGGCAATCTGTGGAGCTGAGTTTTGTGCTTTGCAATAGCAAATCTCGCGCCCCGTGTTCCGCTTGCGTGGACCCAGCCTTCCTCATTATCTATATCTTTAACCATTATCCAACTATCACGCTCATCTATAACTAATAGAGGCATATTCCGACATTCATACGTCGCCTTAATTGGGTATTGCATCCCAGGACCAACTCTAAGATTTACAACATTAGACTTAAGTGTGACAAATCTTTGTGAAGGCAGTGCTGGGATATAGAATAAATTAAATGCCAGTAGGAAATATATAATGCGCCTTATAAAGCATCTCATTCTATTATTACTGTAACTTGTGCTGAGTAATTAAATATAACATCTTTTGCATTTGCAGCATTTTTGATGTCGCAAACAGCAGAATTATCTAATGGTCCAGAAATTGTTAATTTACTCAATTCAGCGCTAAGTGACATATTATTCTCTGACTTAAATCTTCTAATATTTTCCATAATCTCCATTGCATACTCGCCAGCATCAAGAAGTGTTGTTCCTTCAAGCAGCGCAGTTGGCCAAGAGCCTCGTGCATGTATTGATGTTATGCCATAAATAGTACTATAAATTGCGTGATATAATTCTTCAGTAATATGTGGAAGAAATGGCGCAAGCATTTTGAGTATATTGAGAAATGAGAACCATATGGCGCATATTGCGCTTTCTGATTGCTCTGCATATAACCTTTTTTTTACTAGCTCTATGTAGTTATCGCAGTATGTTGTGAAGAAAAAGTATTCCACCTTACTTCGTGCAGCTGAGTATTCAAAGCTTTTCATACTAGATGTTACAAATTCTAAAACTTTATCTAATGAATGCAATATCCACAGATCAAGCGTCTGAGTTACTTTATCAATTTTTGGTGATTCCATCAAATTGGAGGTATGGATGTTCAAAAACTTTGCCATGCTCCAAAGCTTATTAATAAGCTTCTTACCAGCCTTAAATGCATCCTCTGAGTAGATAATATCTGCACCTAATTTAGAATTAGATGCCCAATACCTCACTACATCAGCTCCTTTTTCCTGAATAAGTGATTGTGGGGTAATGACATTCCCTTTTGATTTGCTCATTTTAGTCTTATCTTTAGCAAGACACCAACCACTAATCATAACGTTTTTCCATGGTATGGTATTTTGGTGGTGTAGCGCTTTGACTATGGTACCAAATGCCCATGTCCTTATTATTTCATGTGCCTGTATCCTCAAATCAGCTGGGAATAATTTTTTATGCCTATTTGCATCTGTTGCAAGATCATCATTGATACCACAGCTTGATATCTGTGGAGTTAGAGCGCTGGTTGCCCATGTATCCATCACATCTTTGTCAGGTTCAACTTCATTCATAGTATAACCTGCAGGTGCATGTTGCACTGGATCAATTGGCAATTCATCTAAATTTGCAACGATCACCTTTCCTTCTTCGCCGGCCCTTTTGGAGTACCAAACCGGAAAAGGTATGCCGAAATATCTTTGCCTTGATATACACCAATCCTGATTTAGTCCATTTATCCAATCATCCAATCGTACCTTCATATATTGCGGGTACCAGGAGCACTCCGCTGACTTTTCAAGCAATTCATTAGAATATTCCATTGTTTTGATATACCATTGGCTTGTTGGAATTATTTCCAATATAGCGCCAGAACGCTCTGCACATTTCACGATCTGATCCACATTCTTCTGATTAACTATACGGCCCAACATAACCAATTCCTTAACTATCTCCTCCCTGGCCTGATTGATCTTCATGCCGGAAAATTGTTTTGCATTCTGCAGCTTCCCTTGCCTATCTATATTATCATGCAGTTTAAGATTATGCTTTTTCCACCACTTAATATCTTGTATATCACCAAACGTGCAGCACATAACAGCACCCGTTCCCTTTTCCATATCAACATCCTCATCTGCGATGATGTATACGTCTTCTTCAAAAATCGGAGTGATTGCTGTTTTACCGATAAAGTGCTTAAACCTCTCGTCATGTGGGTGCACGAATATTGCACTACATGCCGAGATCAGTTCTGGTCGTGTCGTTGCAATAGATATTTTTTCACCTAGCTCTGTATCAAATAATACTTCATACATTATGCCTTTTTTTTCTTTATCTTCTATTTCTGCTTGAGCTATTGCGGTTCTATCAACACAATCCCAAAATGTTGGATAATAACTTTTATATAAGAGGCCCTTTTTATATAGGTCCAAAAATGACATTTGCGATATCTGCTGCGTATGTGCACTTATGGTTTGATATTTATTATTCCAATCAAAACTGATCCCTATTGATCTGAAGACGCCTTCAAATTCCTTTTCAAAATCTATAATTGTTTCTTGGCAAATCTTTATAAACTCGCTCCTTGGTAATTCATGCGCCCTAATTCCCTTAACCTTTTCAATAAGCCTCTCTGTTGGAAGGCCGTTATCATCGAACCCTATAGGGTAAAATATAGAATAGCCGAGCATCCTATAAAACCTTGCTATAAAATCGCCCTGAGTATAACTATATATATGCCCCATGTGCAATGAGCCTGAAACTGTGGGTGGTGGCGTATCTATTACAAAATTATCCTCTCGCTTAGCTTCTTCTACCCACTTATATAAACCTACACTCTCCCAGTAATTCTGCCACTTTGCCTCACTTTGCTTAAATGCATAACTTTCGCTTAACACATTGCCACCATAAATTAGTTATGCGGATATTAACCTTCGTATTGAATTATCTCAAGGGAATTTATGCGGTATAGGAACCTTGGCTGGCAATTAATTATACTGCTCAATTAGTCAAACGGTACCACATGCAGTACAAATTCAGTAGGCTACATATGCTTTTTCATATGAAAATCATTGATTTTATCCTTTCTGTATAGAGCCAGCCGTACGGCACTTGTAGTCACGCCAAGCTTTTTGTATTATTTTTGCAGCCTCATCCATCTTCTCAATCCTTCTCTCTTTAGCTTCAGCAGGACCTTGTATCCACGAAGCATCATTCGTAGGTGCGCCAAACTGATTACCAGAAATCACGTGCTTACGTAACATATCGTTTTTGCAATAATCAGAATACGTAAATCCATTCGCGTACATATATTGTATAAAAGCGTCTGGTCCTGTATAGCTCATTACTGTTAATTTAAACATTTTGAACCTCTCTTCTTTTGTTAATGAGAGCTCGTCAAATTTTTGGAGTAAAAATCGCCGAAACTCTATGATCCCCTTTTCGCCCATGGTGTCATTATAGCCAAATTCTTTAAATAAATTTCCATCTTTATACGAAAATTCATTCACATCGTATAATAAATGAGCGGCCCCATCACTATATGCTGCCACGATACTAGCTTGTAGCCCCTTAATAAAATCTAACGCATCTTTGTGTAAATTGCCTGCTTCATCCCTTGCGCAAGCGATGAATTCATTATTTATAGGATAACTAATTGATCGGTTGCCATTAGACACAGTAATTATTGCCCGCGAAGGGGAAAGCAGAATGCATCCCTTATGCGGTACTGAGCTTTCTAATTTTGAAAAATCTACCTCCACGTCAAAGTCTGAGTAGATGCCAAGTTGATCCATAATTGGTGTTAAAATACGCGCTATATCTGAAGCGGCAGCTGGGTTTCCGCCTTTGTCATCACGCCAACTTTGCAATTCTTCAAATAATATTGTAAACAAAGCCCTCTCATCACCAGTTAGTTTATCTTTGAAGCTCTCAAGACTCACTGCTTGAATTTTATGCTGTTTGCAAAACTTTTCCATATCTGCCAGTGCGCTACTTGAGAGTAAGTATTTGCAGTATAAAAAGCTTATTGTCGCCCCAGGATTTTTCTCCCTCATGCGAATGAATCTGAGTTTATTTTCTTCATCGAGGAATTGGTCCTTATCCTTATTAAACCAAATTTTATACAGCTTATCTAATGGAATGTTATACATAGCTATGATGGAGAGCCTGGATATATGCAAAATCTATCCTACTGCTATTATGTTCTCAACTTAAAATCGAATGCGCAATAAATGTACAGAAATTCAAAGCCGTATAGAAATACGTTGCACTACTTTTCAACTTATATCTCTTACAAAATGCGCGAAAAAAGAGAAGAACATAGCCTTTGAAACAGTGCTAACATACATCTTTACTATGGCTACTCTTGAGCATCTTTTCCACTTGCATTATATGAGTCTCCTCTTCAACTATAAGCTTCCTAGCATATTCCTCCAGCATAACAGACTTCCCAGAAACTAAAGCGAGAAGCTCATAGTATAATCTTAAAGAATGTTTTTCATGTTCTAAGCTCTCTTCAAGTATTTGGTGTATATTATGGCAATAACTCTCATTAATTTTTGAGATCTTTAATGATGGGTGCCCACCAAAATGTACCACCATCTCTCCTGCATCGCATGCGTGCCTTAGGCCCTCTTGCGCCTGCTCCTTCATCCACTGTACTATTGGTATCCTGTTATATCCAACAATCATCAACGAGTAATGCGTATATATAATAACACCAGACATTTCTAGCTCGAATATGGCATTTAAAATTCCTATTGCTTTTTCTTTGATATGATCAGAGAGCATCATAATAACTAATAAATATTATATAAATAATAACATAGGGCATGTGGTAGGCCATTGTCTATAAACTATATGAATAATGTAGTTGTGATCCACAATCCTATTT
>NZ_JAJBJB010000030.1 GCF_021811845.1 Candidatus Cyrtobacter zanobii
CTGTATTTTGCTGGAAATACCAGGTGATACAGTAATACGGTTACATTATGACTTTTGTGTATGTATATGCTCATCCGTATATATTACGCAGCAAGCTGCCGGGAATACAACCCTAAAAGAGATTTAAAGAAGAGACGAATGGGCGGATCAAAGATAAAATCTCTGAATTTCGCCAATTTGCTATACAACAACTTTTTCAATTATGCTAATTCAACTTAATTTACTATATGTAACTAACCTTGAATAAATTATCTGTGCGAGTCATACCGCCTTAGCACATCGTGGACCCACCACTTACCAGTTGCCGCCGCCCCCTTCTTAAATCTTTTTAACATCCATTTGATCCACTCTCGCTGAGTTTCATCTTTATTAACAGTTCTGCCACCATTACTGCAATCAATAACCCATTCCGTTGGAAATTCCTCAATTGGTAGCGCTAAGAGTTCTTGAGCTTGCGCTATTGTGTACTCAAGATGCTCTTGTGATTGATCCTCCATAAACCTCAGAATAGTATTATAGTCATTCCTGTATTCAGAATGTATATCATCTAAAAAATAAGTCAGTAAGCATAGCATCCAATCATATTGTGTATTTTTGGACTCATCTGTCATCTGATTCATTTTAACCGGATAAGACGTTAGTAAATGTATGTCAGAATCAGGAAATTTTTTCAATACGATTGTAGCGCCACACGCGGCAAACTTCTCAGGCTCCCTTTTACTAACCCCATAACCAGTTTCTCTGCATAAATCATTAACTGCGAATGGGCGAACTCTAACCCTTGCTTCCGGATACTCATCATACCACTTTATTATTTCATTACGCTTAATACTTTTTACGTCATTAATAGCTTGTTCTGCAGTTTCTTCATCAGGATAAGATGACCACATGAAGTTTGTAATAACCAACCCGATATCGTCCAAGTCACTGGATTTCACAGGGTTTTTAAGAAACTCCTCAATGTTTATATATGACATATGAATCTCAATTCCTCACCTATGACATGCTATGGCTTAGGCATGAGAGGTTGAGACAAATCTTATATATTAATCGATTGAAATCTAATTCATTTATTTTTTAAAAATGTCTCAAGTTTTATTGCCTATGCTATAGAATATCAAAAGGCAATGTCAAGTTAATTTGGATTGACGTTTTCCTCCTATCTATGAATACAGAAAAGGGGCGGTTTCTTAAAGCCGTGGTAACAATCACTGATATAACTTAACATAACCACATTACCCTCGGTTTACAACATTAAGTCAAATGACTACACTGGAACAGCTGAGTCTGTTAATATAAGTGGCGTTACTAAACAAGAACAATACTATTAGTACTCCCAGCCTCTACGCTTCTGTGGGCATTCTGTACATCAGAGAGCTGATATTTTTCCACTGTTGGCATCTTTATTTTATCGTTCCCTAATAACGTAAAAACCTCAGATGCACTCAATATAAGCTCCATCCTATTATTTTTATACTCAAAAAGAGATGGAGAGGTTACAAAAATCGACCTCTTAAACACTTGTTCAAAATCTATCTTGCCGATACTACCTGTGCTATACCCATACGATACCAAGAGCCCCAACTGAGTCAAAACGCTTATAGATTTCTCAAATGTTTTCTTACCAACTGAATCATATACAGCCTTAACACCGATTCCAGATGTATGCTCAATTAGCTCCTTATCCCAATTCTCTGAATTATAATTCATAACATGGCTACATCCTATGCCAAGCGCCATTTGCCTATGCTCATCATTTGCAACCGTACCTATTACTCTCACATCCTTATTAATACATGCCCATTGCACAAGAATTTGATTGAGTGGATTTACAACATCGTGAACAAGTATAGTAAGACCTTCACGAATTAAAAATGCTCTGAAAAGCAAATAATGCGCTGAGAGCGCTTTAAAAAAAACAGAGGCCGCCGTTACTTCATCCACTTCCTTCGGCAATTTTATGATATATCGTGATGATATACACCTCTTGCTACTGTATGCTCCAAGCGGACCAGTTGCATATACAACCCTATCACCAATATCAAAACCTGAAATATTCTCTCCAACTTCTTCTATGATGCCCGCTGCCTCAAACCCTATCGGCGTTTTACCTTGAGAAAATACTCCACCACGCCTATACAGCACATCTATATCATTTACCCCGATAGCTACTTGCCTCAATAGCACTTCATCACCCTTAGGCCTTATATCTTCAGCTTTTTCTATAAATAGTACGCTCGGATCCCCTGGGGCAGCAAAAAATACAGATTCATACATAGGCACTAAAATACTAAATAATTTTTTATTTTGTCGTGGGTAAATAACTCATCTATTTTACCAATAGCAGCAAAAGTTATTAAATTGCCCTTTAATATATTTTTCATCATATTCTTTAAATCTTCTATAGTGACAGAGTTAATCTTGTTCACACTTGTTTCAACAGGAATTAGATTTCGAAATAATGAGTAGAGCCTTGATAACCTTTCTGCCCTACTGGATGTACTCTCTCTAGACATCAAAAGACCAGATTTCAGTTGAGCCTTTGCAATTTCCAGTTCGTGCTCATCTATATTATGCGTCATTGCAAGTAGTTGTTCTGATGTAATCTTTATAACTTCATTTGCATTGGCAGGGCTAGAGGCAAAATATGTGCTAAATAATCCTGTATCCATGTGGTGATATCCAAAAGATGATATATGATAAGCAAGCCCCCTTTTTTCTCTAACTTCCTTAAATAGCCGAGATGACATGCCGCCACCTAATATTGTAGCCAAAATTTTTTGAACGTAATAATCATCACTCTTAGCCGAGATACCAGGTAAGCCAATCGCTACGTGTATTTGTTGAAGATCTTTTTCAAGTCTTATATCACCACCAGTATAGTGCCCTGGAACAAAATCTTTGCTGGCATTATTTTGCAAAGAATCAAATTTTTCCTCAACTAGCTTATGTAGCTCTTGATGAGAAACATTACCAGCAGCAGATATAAACATAGTATTACATCCATATCTATCGTTAACATAAGAAATAAGATCGTCCCTTGAAACATTAAGGATTAACTCTTTGGTACCTATTATAGGCCTTCCAAGTGGTTGTTTATCAAACGCTTGCTCATGATATACATCAAAAAGTTTTTGTGATGGCTCGTCTTCTGTTTTTAAATATTCCTCTAATATTGGTCCCCTTTCTTTCTCCAGCTCAGCCTTAGGGAATGTGGAGTACTGTATAATATCCGCTAATATATCAATAGCCCTTACTAAATGTTCCTTCAATATCTTCAAAAAATACACTGTACTTTCTTTGCTAGTATATGCATTAAAATATCCACCCATTAATGAAAATTCGTCCGCAATCATTTCCCACGTCCTAGTCTTTGTGCCTTTAAAGGCCATGTGCTCTATAATATGCGATATTCCACTAACTTTCTCATCCTCATGCCGACTTCCGACCTCAACATATACCTCAAGCGAGATAGAATCAACGTCGCGCATCTCATCGCTTAAAACTACCAAACCCCTTTGAGTCTTAGAAACATTCTCCATAATATAAAACCACAACAATACAAGCAAGAGACTGATAGCAGCTTTTATAGGCTCTTTCAACACGGGCACACCTCAGGTTAACAACATTTTACAAAGCTGTAAATCTTAAAATTCATTGTAATGTGCTGCATTGTTCTGGACGTGAAGATTATACATATATGCAATAAAGCCACATTTAGCATATATTTTCTAATGTAATTAGAAAATATATTATATTTCAGTCGATTGCCTTATAGGCCGTACAGCACCTCACACAAATTAATTTACTGAGGCTGTTAATTAATTTTATGAATATTGGAATATTGTCTAGTGCACATACATAAATTAGCAATAATACTAAAAATTAGTATTATTGCTATCATTTAGTCATTCCGCCACTGGCTATCTCCTGTGCATTTAAACGTTCTACAAAGCTTTTATGTTCATGCTGCACAAAGAAGCTTTTAGAGCGCTCTACTAGATCAAGTACAATGGATTTTAGCCCATTTACAAGTGTTTCAATGATACTTTGGCATTTTACTAAAAACTCCTGTAAATAATTTTTATGATCGTCAGAAACAATTGCATCTATTTGATTATCATCAACACCAGGGGTATCAGCGCTCGTAATATTTACATGATCTACAATACGATGTAATACTGTACTAGCCTGTGATGCAGCATCTAGTGACTTGCTTACTAAGAAATATAATTCCTCATTATCTTTTTCCGATAACATACCTTTCCTTAGTATCATTGAGTTGCCTCGACCTGTCATCATATTATTAATATCTCGTTCGTTCATCCCAATTTGCAGCAACTGATCTCTTGATAGTTTGAAGTCTTGTGATGTACCATCTATAAAATCTGATATCCTGGTAAGAAGCCCAGTTAGCTGCATAGCCTGCGATTGCGTTTCTCGCATTTCTTGAAGCATCGTTGGATTTTGCCTTAAGTGGTACAGAAATATATTGGTGTTATTTTCAATATATGCAAGTTGCCCGTTTATATCTGATACTCGTTCAAGCAGTTCTGAATTATATTCATCTGTAGTTTTATGCTGTTGTGGTTCCAGCATATCTGGGCCAGAGAATACCTTGCCAGATGCCCTATCAACTTCACCAGACGCCACATCAACTTCAGACGAGATTCGCTCACCACTTTTTCCACCTTCAGTATCTAATGTATTTGCAATTTTTGGCATAATCACCTACCAAATTAATTAACAATTTTAAAATTGTATAAGTAATTGGTAGAAATTGCAATCTATAGGCGACTACTTTATCGAGTTGCAGGCCTTAAAATAATATACTGAGAGATACAGAATTAATAAAACTGCTATCAGTGCTTATTGTTATAAACTATTTATGTTGATTAGAGCCAGTGCATTGTATAAGTGTAGAGGGCGATAACTAGCTATATACTGTATGAGAACTGTTTTTATGGGGTCTTCGGACTTTTCATTACCAGCCCTTCGGGCTATATACGAAAGTGATCACGAACTACTGTCGGTATGTACAAAGGCCCCAAGCATGTCTGGAAGGGGCATGAAATTAGTAAAAAATGAGGTTTACGAGTTCTGCGAACAGAATAATATTACTGTTATGACACCAAGCAGACTGAATGAAGTAATATCTCAGCTTGAACTACTTATGTTAGATGTGATAGTCGTTTGTTCGTATGGGCTCATCCTGCCTACTAGTATACTGAATATACCTAAGTATGGGTGTATAAATATTCACCCTTCAGACCTTCCAAGATGGAGAGGGGCAGACCCAATAAGAAGGACAATAATGGCTGGAGCGAGAAAGAGCGCAGTGTGTATTATGAAAATGGATGCTGGGTTGGATACTGGTGATATCTTGTTGAAAAAGGAATTAGATTTAAACTATAAGGATTCGTATAGCGCTCTCTCATCTAAGATGGCTAAAATTGGTGCAGATGCTATGATTGATGTGATGGAGATGTTGGTTAATGGTACTGCAACTCCCGAGAAGCAAAGTACAGAGGGCGTGTTATATGCTAATAAGCTTTCAAGAGAGGAGGAGGTACTAAATTGGAATGATTATATAACTGATATATATAATAAGATAAGGGCCCTAAGCCCAAGGCCTGGTGCTTATTTTAAATATTTTGGGGAGCAAATTAAGATATTGGAATCCAATTACGTTGAAACTAGTCACGGTCATAAGGCTGGAATTGTAATAGATGATCAATTATCCATAGCATGTAATGGTGGTATATTAAAACCAGAGTTATTACAAAGGCAGGGTAAAAAGGTAATATATAGGGATGCTTTCCTTAGGGGGTTTAAAATAGAAAGGGGGACCGTCCTCTGTTAATTTATTGCTATAAATTCTATATGAGATTTTAATGGAGCAAAACCTCACAATATAATCTAAAATCACGGCAAGGCCCACAAAAGCTCCAAGACGATCCACTAGAAATTCAAAATTTAAATGTGAGCCCAATCTCAATACTAATAACAAATGGGTGACCATCAAGCTTCCCTACAACTTCTTCTGAGACTGGAGAATATTGCTCCAATTTATAAATCTTTTCTTCAATATCAATGTCGTAAAATGGTTTGACTGCACCTATCGCCGCATGCATTAGAATATGATCATTTAGTTTATAGTACGTACCAACAAACGCCTAGAGATGAGTAGAGTCTGCATGCTGAGATGAAGAAGCGTCATTGCTCTTATAAAGGCGAACTGAGCATTCACCAATATTGACCACGAAGTAAGGAGCAAACTTACTCTCATTTAAATAATGTATGTAGCGGAAAGAGTATATAAGATAGCTAGGGTATAGATCTATATCGCCTCCAAGATAATCATGATGAGTTTTAATTTTATTAGCAAATCCAAAAACAAATCCAAAAGACACACCAAGATCATCATTGTGACCAAAAAGACCACCTGTAACGGTATCAAGACCTGATTTTCCAATGCGAAATTCAAGACGGTCAACTCTAACACTCCCTGTACATACAAAGTTATAATTAGTAAAATATTTATTCTCTTTAGGATATTCAGATGCAAGGCTACTGAAAGAAACAGACAGCGCTAATATAACTACAGCGCTAAGGTACTTAAACATAAAGATAAAACAAGCTGCAATGTGCGCGACATTATAGCATGACGCCATGCACCTTGCAATATCACATTAGAGCACTTGCAGGCAATGCTAACCCCTTACGCCGCATCATTAACCTATTTGCATTTTTATACCTTATTCTAAAACCCTATCAGAAGTCCCTCAATCTCTGCATCTATATCCAAGTCTACTTTTTCAGTGTCTTGTATAATCTTGCCCCTTGCACTCTTTACAACTTAACATATATAATATCCCTTTCTTGCACTGAAGATACCGTCTTCCTCTGCATCATTTCTATATTTCATTAGCAGTTCCCTACTATATATAAATGTATGTATTTACATACACAATTTTCTATGCTACCAACTCCCATTGATTGGTTATTAGTATTCTATTTCTGTGTCTGTAAAGATAAGATTGGCTAGATTTGGGGCCAAAAAAAGGCCATGTTACAGGGTTGTTGTTTCAGATTCTAGAAGCCCAAGGGATGGTAGCTTCATAGAGCAGATAGGCAGGTATAACCCAATCCTCCCACGGGATTCTGTTGGGAGGTTCACGGTGGATGTTGCAAGACTGAAGTATTGGATAGGAGTCGGCGCCATTCCAACAGATGTTATTAAGAGGTTGGTCAATGCAAGTGGGCAGTTATAGCCTCTCACCTGTGCTATGGTTGGGACAGTGAGCGTAACTAAGGAGCAAGCGGAGGATGCTGTTAGGGTTCTGCTCGAGTTTATAGGTGAGGACCCTGGTAGGGATGGCTTGCTTAAAACACCCTCTAGAGTAATTCGTGCTTTTTCCGAGTATTTTTCTGGGTATACCAAAGACCCTTCTACAATCCTCTCAGCGAAGTTTTCTGGCGCATCATCGTATGACGACTATATCCTTCTTAAAAATATAAAGTTCATATCGCACTGCGAGCACCATATGGCAAAGATCGTTGGTGTTGCGCATGTTGCATATATACCAAATAATGCCATAGTTGGAATTAGCAAGATAGCAAGACTTGTGGATGCTTTCGCAAATAGGCTACAGATACAAGAACGCATGACTTTGCAAATAGCCGAGTCTATAGAGAAGCACTTAGATGCTTTAGGCGTTGCCGTTGTTATCTGCGCTGAGCACGGTTGTATGACATCCAGGGGCGTGAAAAAAGATGGCTCTATTATGAGGACCCAGAAATTTCTTGGCAAATTTAAGGATGATGATAAATTATTAGCTAATTTTTTGGCATCAATATAGAAATTGGCATATGTTATATAGCTCCATACAAAACCATATATAATGTGGCACTACATGCACTCAACCTGACTAGCCTTCCTTTGTGGCACAAATCATAATAATTTATGCCTTACAAACCGTCTCATGCCCTGCAGCCTAAGCTATAAATGAAAGAGCGTTAAAACCGAGCCACGAGACTAACACTTCTCCTTTGATAGCCCCACGTACATTCTTTTCAATCTATTACCTAATTTACTCGCTATGAGTTCATATCCAGACGAACCTGCTAGCATTGATACAGCATCAATGGAAATATTATCTCCTATAAGCTCCACATGTGTTGCGTGATTGAAGATATGATCAGGCAACGCAGTTGCATCCACAACCATAGAATCCATACTAATCAACCCAACTATGTCTAACATGTAACCATCTACAAACACCTTACCCCTATTAGAAAGGCTTCTTGGATAACCATCTGCATAACCAATATCAAGCGTCAAAAGCTTACTACCTGCTTTAGCAACGTACTTACCACCATATCCAACAGGCTGATCAGCTTTAATTATTCTCTTTTGTATAATATGTGCGTAAAGGGTAATAGCATGCTCTAACAACCCTGTTTCACAAATTTTATGTGATATTCCATACAAAGCACATCCAGGCCTTACCATATCAAAGTGGTAGTCATCACCAAGGAATATACCAGCAGAATTAGCAAAACTTACCTTAATACCACCTAATTTCTCTTGATATTTCTTTATTAAACTTAATTGCAACTTATTTGAATCAGCCTCTCTTATCTCAGAAGAAGCCAGGTGGCTCATTAAATATTCAATTCTTGGAACAGTATTATCAAAAATTATTTGATCGAGATCTTGCTCTGATATTCCAAGCCTATTCATACCTGTATCTATGTGCAGAATCGCACTGATACCATATGCAAATTCATTAAATAATCTAATTTGTTCTAAGTTATTCAAAACTAGATGTATATTCCTATTATTACATAACTCTATCAGTTCTTTTGTATGCGCTCCGTGCAATACATATATCTTGGAGCGTGGATTTAAAATCGGCTGTATTGCTAGCGCTTCGTCTATAGTTGCAACAAAAAATATACTACATCCAGCCAGCTCAAGGGCCGGTGCCACATGCTTGATGCCAATACCATAGGCATCAGCCTTTAATACAGCACTAACAGCACAAGAACGAGCTACTTTGGATTGGATTGTAAGATAATTTTTCCTTATATGATCTAAGTTTATAGTTAATGTAGTACCAGAATATTTATCCATTTTTATAAATATGCAAACAATCTATAGAAGAGGTGGGGCCTATATTCACTATACGCACCCACACAAAAGCTGTTATACATATAGATAGAATGAGCGTTCTATCTAATTACCTGTTTATTTATACATTACCAGAATTTTGGGAATTCAACTTATCAAATTCTTTTGATAAAGAATTCACAGCAATAATCCATGCCACCATCACAAATACAAAAATGACAGAAAGCGTAGGTGAAAGTGTTATCAATGAAGAACCAGGTATCAAGAAAAGCAGGAACTGCTGAAGCAGTGCACCACCAGATTTGCCCAACCTACCACCTATAACATCCGCAGCAGCCTTACCCTTAGATTTAAGAGCTTCATCTAGTGGTATATATGCCATTTCTTTTGTTGCATCAAAAAATGCATACTTAACAGATTTTGCCAACACATTCTGTACAAGGCCCATGACAACAGCAATAACTACTGGCGCTACAGTTAAGAATGGTAGCAATCCGCTAACTTCATTCTGATATATGGAGAGTATGAAGAAGGCACCACCAGTAAGGAAAATAGCTATAGGAGTCAACATTGCAGCAAACCTCCAAGAAATGAGTCTTAGTACGTAAGAGCCCACTAACATACAAACCATACTGGCAAGTGCAGTCCATCTTTGTAGATATGCCATAAACATACTGTAATCCTGCTGATCTGGATAAACAACCTTAGCTTGGGCCTTCCATACGCCCTCTACGATATTGATGGAGATACCATAGCAAACTATTAGGGTTGCAATTAACCCTATATACTTAGAGCTAAATACATATTTTAAGCTTTCAACTAATCCAGGTTTCTTTTTCTTTTTTTGCTTAGTTTCAGCATTAATTATATCACTAGATACAATTTTATTAGATAATACCCAATATAGAGTAGAAAGTATCACGGCCGCAACAAGTACAGCAGTATTTATATAAGAAACAGTCTCTTCCCATCCACCGTGAAATTGTTCTTTATTAGAAAAGAACATCACAATCTCACCAGATGTTATTAACCCTAACTGCGCCACAAACCCAAACAAAGGATATAACCTTTTGGCCTCATCTACTTTAAAAACTTGGTTAGCTGTTTGCCAGAATGTCAAAGAAAGCATCACACTACCCCATAATTCGGCAAATATATAATACAGTGAGTAAGACCATTTCTCTATTGCCGCAACAACATATCTAGAGCTCGGCATCGCTTCTTTAAAAGAAGAAAGATTTATATGAAAAGACTCTGCATCTTTTTGTATAACGAATGTAAAGAATATAAAGTATGAAACAAAAAAGACGTTAAAAAGATGGAAAATAACAGTCTTATTTAATGAGTTAGAAAGCTTTGTGTAAACTATCATTATAAGAATTGCAGATGGTAGCGTACCAAACAATTTTATTGCACTTAACGCCTCTGCCCCCATAGATTCATCTCCCACTATTATAGTGTCTTTTACAGCCCTTTCTGCGCTATAGATGAACAAAATCATCACCATAATAAAAGAAACTACGAGAAACTTCGCAAGCTCCTCTTTTTTGATAGGGACAAACTTAGAAATGTCGAACATAAGTAATATTAACGAATCAAAGTGACATTATAGACTAGTTTTAAAATTGCTCAATAGGGTCATAGTATTCTTCTTATACAGTTCTTCAGAAC
>NZ_JAJBJB010000031.1 GCF_021811845.1 Candidatus Cyrtobacter zanobii
TGGTAGATATAAGAACAGCTCCGCTGTACAAAAGGAGCGTTTTAATCAAGCCCAATCAATTTGGGATGAAGCTTCTGATATGCTTCATGCTGCTTGATCTCCAATTTTCATAACAAAATTATGGACTGTCAAAGTTAACTTGACGGTGCCTTCTGATATGCTTCATGCTGCTTGATCTCCAATTTTCATAACAAAATTATGGACTGTCAAAGTTAACTTGACGGTGCCTACGTGTGCCGTTTAATATACTATCCCACGATACCAACCACTTGCCACCATAATCAACCACAAATGGTCTATAACAATTGTCTGCATTTGCAACTTGTACAGTAGATTTATATGATGATGAATTAGATAAATCACACTTAACACCAAAGCCACTAGAACTAGATTGGCTAGTATTTGCAATACAACTAATATTATTGCCATCCTTATCAGCCGCAACGGCAAAACCATCTGCAAATTTATCAGCCCCAATACAAACCTCTTGCATGTCTTTATTATACAGCTTCATATAGATTGCATCATGAGAGCCGCTATCATACATGATAACAAAACCGCCACCATATAGCGGAGCAACTGAAGACCAGGCTTGCTCCCCTGGTGTGTAAGAATTAACTAAAAATTCAAGATCAATTTTATTACAGCTAGCAGAAAACTTCTGAGCGTATATCCCCCAATCGGAGCCGTCCTGACCATAGCTATGCCATGTTATAACAAAGCCACCATCCTCTAAAGCTGCAGCTGAAGGATGCACCTGGCTACTGGCTGTATAGGTGTTAACTCTAAACTCAGCACCATCACGACTTCCACTTGCAGACTTCTGAGCGTATATCCCCCAATCGGAGCCGTCCTGACCATAGCTATGCCATGTTATGATAAAGCTTCCATCATTTAGTGTTGCAATGCTAGGGTCTGCTTGAGAACTAGAATTATAAGTGTTCACCTGAAATTCAGTTCCATCCTTGTTACCATTTACAGCAAACCTTTGTGCATATACACCCCAATCAGCACCATCTTGATTCCAGCTTTGCCACGCGACAACAAACCCTCCATTTTTCAGGGCGCTAATAGATGAACTAACTTGCTGATCTAATACTCTAGTATTAACGCGGAATTCTGCACCGTCTTTATCACAACTTGAGGTGAATTTTTGCCCGTATATCCCCCAAGACGATGTATCCTGGTTCATACTACTCCATGTAACAACAAAGCCACCATCTCGAAGTGAAGCAATAGTGCTATAAGATTGATCCCCCAAAGTAGTTGTATTTATCAAGATCGCAGTGCCATCTTTATCTCCATTTGCATTGAATTTCTGTTATCTCCATTTGCATTGAATTTCTGACCATACACCCCCCAAGAAGACCCATCTTGATTAACGCTTTGCCATACCACAAAAAAGCCACCATCTTTCATCGCTGCAACGGACGCATAATTTTGATCAGAAGTTGTGAAGAATGAATTGACTAGCAGAACATCACGCACAATATTGCCGTCCACCCCAAATATTCTGGCAAATACACCACTCCCAGAAGAATCTAACTTAGAGTTCACACCATGCCACACCGTCACCACATTTCCATTCTTAAGCTGTGCCACAGCCCTGGAATGCCGAGCCTCCACTCCACTAGTGTCAGCCGAAACCACTATTAAGTCACTAGATGTTTTCATATATGCACAAAACTATACAAATTTACTTAAACCGACTTTCAACAACAGCGGCTAAACCCCATAACCACCCTGTAGAACATCACCAACTAGTATAACATCTCATTGCCGCACCATAATATCAACCCACTTAATAAATTAATACTATATTTATACCAATATGGCGCTGCTAACAAAATAACTTAAAAGATTTACTACGAACACAATTCATCATATCCTGGGACCGAACAGTTCAAGAAATACAGGACAAACTGAGCAACATGCCAAGAAAAGTATTTGGATTCTTGTCGCCGATAGAGTATGATCAAAAATGCCAACTCATGTGCACTAGTTGACATTTAATCTTACATCGCAATTCAAACTATCTGCGCGAAAAATCATAAAGCTTTTCTATCTCTTGTAAAGAAAGTCCAGTAAATTCTGATACCTTCTTTTTATCTATCCCAAATGATAATAAATTCTTGGCTATTGATAACTTCTCTGAGTGCCTACCCTCTTGCCTACCTTTTTCCATGCCTTTTTCCATGCCTTTTTCCATGCCTTTTTCCATGCCCTCTTTTATTCCCTCTTGTCTACCCTCAGCTCTGCCTTCTTCTCTCGCTTCGTCTTTGATATAAGCCTCCCTTGCTCTGGCATCTTTTGCCGCTTTCTCAGCACTTTCATAGGCGAGTAGCTCATCATTTGTCCAGTTATGGGCTTCTAATTCATGATAAGCCCTTTGGATTATGTCGTTGTTGTTTGCAAAAATAGATTGCATGTCCTCTCCTTCATGTGCGTGTTTAAAAAAGTAACACCACTTCTCTTGATAAGTACTGAGAGAATGGATGTCTTTCGTAAACTTTGGTAGCTCTAAAAACGTAAATGAAAAATCTTTTAGATCCCTTTCATGGCTTTGCTGATCTAATATTACATGTACCGATTTATAATCAGGTTTTTTAGGGAACATTTCATATTCTGTTATAGCTAGAAAGATTACTTCTTTGAGGTGTTTATAGTCATCTCCCTTATCGGGTTGTGAGGCATATGCTTTCGCCGCATAGTACTGAGCTCTCTTTTCAAAACCAGCTACTTTTGCTACTTGCATCTCTACTATGTACTTCACTCCGTATTCATCTTCACACAGTACATCTACTATACTTTGCTTCTTGCTGGCTATCTCGGGTTGCTGCGTAGGGTTGATTAATGTTACTTGCTTAATGATTCCACGAGAGTCACTTACTATAATGTCATTCAAAAAATGCATCAGGATATCTTTGTTCTTTTCTGTTCCAAAGATCCTTTTGAAGGCCACGTCATTACGTGGGTTTAAGTACTTTACTATCATGTTTATTACTCTTGTTAACTATTATGCAATACCTGTTTATATACAAATCCGCACTATCTGCACTTTATGGCAATTCTATAGCAATTACTTAGCTATAGCAATTGGCTAATAAAATGGAGTAATTGAATATAGCTAAACCGATATAAAAGAGTTACAGTTATTAATCTAGAAATATTGATAATTCCAACAGTATAACAAAATATACTCTTTTGTGTTAACTTGGCTATATCCGCTTCTATACCAGCTTTGATAAGTACGAACGAGTTACGCGGTTTATTTTCCAACGAGCTGGTAGATGAATTTGATAAGCCAGTCAACGATATGTTGACAAGAGGAAACTTTTTGTCAAGAACGAGGGAAGCAAAACAAGCAGTAAGGACAGTGTCAAGTATTATAGCGCCTTGCTCTAAAGGATCTAATCAAAGTGCTCGGCAGATAATATGGGAGTGTTAGCTAAAGATAGATATAAAATTATTTTGTTCTTTTATAAAGTTGCCAATATCCTCAAAATATGCCTAATCATCACTACTGCATTTTTTACATTTCGTATTCATAATTTACCTTTTGAGACTTATTTAGCATCATTTTACCAAATTATCTATTTTATAGTAATGCTCCCAAATAGATAATGTCTTATGTTTTAACAGGTCGCATCTTCTGGTTGATTTATCTCGCCTTATAGTAGAATCTAATATGCAACACATTGTTCTAAGTATTAACTGTTTTTTATGAAAGAAAAGGGTGGTGTCCCCAGGGCCGTGCGTTTTGCGCGCAGTACGAGCCAATTAGATCAAGGTGGCGCTGAGGTGCGTAAGGCAATCGCGGAGGGCAACCTTAGTAGGGTAACTTGGCTAATTTTAGAAGATAAAAATTTATTGCAAAGAGAATTTAATTTACAATCTGGTAACTCACTACTTATGGATTCTATCCTAATAAAGGATGTTTCTGTTGAGTTGGTTATTAAATTGCTAGAATTAGGCGCAGATACTTCTTACATAAACTATACTAATGAAACCGCATTAGGTATTGCACCATCCACTGGACGATGGGACTTGGTAGAGGTTATATTAGATTTTGAAATTAAGAAAAAGCAAGAAGTTGAGTTGCTAACATCATCGGATAGTGCAGATGCGCAAAAATCTTATATATTTGACAAAAATAAAATCACTCTAGCAGTTTATTGCATCAAATCTGCTAAACAAGAAATTTTTTTGAAACTTATTAAGCTTGACTCACAGATCTTAGCATACACAGATGCTAAGGGTAACACACTGCTGCATGCAATGGCAACTCTTTCTGATGATATAATAACACCAGAACTTATAAATAAATTTGCCAATTTGGGAATAGATATTAATAAAAAAAACATATTTGGTATAAGTCCATTAAAAATGGCCCTCCAAAATAAGAATCTCGACACCGCTTTAAAATTAATAGAGCTCGGCGCAGATTTTTCAGATGTTAGGTTTGAGTTGTTAGAGGCTGCAATGCAAGAGAGGAACTTTCGATTAATAGATTTTTTAATAGACGCAGACCATGAAATTATTTATACACTGAAATACGGAGTAAGATTTGCACCACTATATATAGCGATACGCAGTGGCGACACAGAGATTGTAAAATACATACTTACTAAAATAAAAGAGATTGACCGCAGCTTTGATTTTAATGATAGCTCCATCTTTCCGCATAATGAATTTGAACAAGATGCTCAACATGAACTCTTTTCATATATGAGAGTAGCAATAGAGCAAGCGCTTGAAAAGGAGAATTATGAGATTTTAGAAATCTTATTAAATGAAAACCAAAATCTCATAAATATTATGGATACTAATGAAACCTCTCTTCTGGACCATGCGCTAAAGTACGTTAGCCGAGATAATATCCATGCAAAACATCAAGACAAAATATTAAAATTAGTGGATTGGTTTATAGAAAATAGAGTGGGTAATAAAATTATTATAGGTGGTTTTGATTTTGAATCTAGACGTGTACCACCGTTAGTAGCATTAGCAAGTCTTGGCAATGTCAAAACAGCAGCTAGGATTATAGGCTACTATTATAGTAATGATATATTGCATGATGCGGTAATTGCTGCAGCATATATGGGAAATAGTGATATGATGCAATGCTTAATTAGCGCAGGTGGCAAAGCAGATTATATGGGCTGGGTAATAGATAAAATTGATATACAGAATGCAGTTATAATCACATATGACGATGAATATCAAATGACAGCACTAGATGCGGCATTAGTGCGTGGAAATTGGAATACAGCGAGAACATTAATCAGTATAATAAGTGTAAATGAGCAAGGAGTGTCAGACCTATACCAACCATTTGATATACTTGAAGAGTTGTTAAATCCAGGCTCGTATCAGCCACGACCACCAAATTCCCAAGTAATTAGTACTATAAGGTTTAATCCAGACATATCTACAATTGCTGCAGCAAGGGCGCCAGAAGCAATAGATATTTTGGAATTCTTAATTGATCAACAAAATCACCGAACCCCTCAAGATCTAATTGGTAAAGCGTGGTATGATCCAAGCCTTTTTCAAAAGCTTCTAGCAGAGGCTGTAAAGCGTGATAACATAAAGGCTATAGAATTATTAGTAAAGAATGGCGTTAATATCAATCCAACAGAGGAAGAGGTAGATAAATTAAGAGAAACCTGGAAAGAAGCAGAATCATCATATATTTCATTAGCTATAAGATTAAGTCAATACAATGCGGCTTTGCTTTTATTAAGAATAAGTGGTTCAAATACTAATTTTCATTATGATGAGAGCGACTCTAATTTTATAGATTATTTATCTGATGCGATAGAGCGTCAAATAGAAGCAAAAAATAATAGAATTTGGGAAAATACAGAAAAAAATTTTATCAACTTGATAAAATTCACCATTTCCTTAGAGGGCGCGCCTATTACGCAAACTTTTATAGAAAATTGTATCGAGCTAGCATTTGTATTCAAGGATGAAAGTATTTTATCTGCGTTGCATGCTACCTTTAACCTAAAGGAAGAAAATAATTATAGTAAACTGCTTAATGCTTATATAATTGATACTCAAACCCCAGAAGAATTAGAGTTTAGGCAGGGGTTTAGTAGTAATTTTTTAAATAGATTAGCCAAAGAGGAAGCTGAAACTGGAGAAACTATAACAGAACGTAGAAAATTACTTAAGATAGCTATAAAACTTACTGGATACTATCTAGGCGCGAATGCTTTAAAAGAGTTAATAAAGGAAAATACATGGATAGTTGAGCAGGTTGGTAAGGGTGGCAGGATATGTATTCGAGAAGCTATATTGCACGAGAATAAAATGGCATTAAATGTTCTTATTGATACTTTTAATGAGATTCATGCCATCCATATGCCACAAGAACAGCAAAATCTGCTACTCAAGAGTGATATATTATTTGCACTAATGGAGAACAAGTCTAACGCGTTACTATTTTTGCTAGAAAAAAGTAACATTTTAGATAGTAAAAAAATAGATCTTAATGAATTAGTTAAAAGTGCGATTAATGCTGGTGCATTTGACTCACTCAGCACACTATTAAATCTTGGAGAAGAGCGTGGCTTTAGGATAAATTGGGATCTAGACATGATCAAATCCGCATTTGAAAAAATAACAGAGAAAAGAGAGTTTAAATTTTTAGATCTAATTCCTAATCATGAGCTTAACTATGAAATGTGGGAATACCATAAGCGATTGTTATATAAAATAGCCAGCAGCGATAATAATATAAATATTTTAAGGCACATAATAGAGACAAGATATAGCGAAGTCCAAATTGGACAATATAGTAGGCGCGATATATTATTCCATATAATGCAAGGTGCGATAGAGCATAGAGCTTGTGAGATTATTAAATACCTTTTAAAAACACATGATTTTTCACATGAAATGAAATTAGGTATTATTGAAGATGAAGAAAAATACTCAATTGAGGAATTAGATATGGATGTGGATGAGAGGGAGACATTTTTTAGTAGAGTCCTTACTAGTGGTAATATAGAGCTTATAAAAGCATTTGTAGAAAATGGTGCATCATTAACTAAAAAAGATAATAATGGGCAAGGGCCGTTACACTATCTGGCTCGTAGAGATAGCGCTGAGCGTGATCATAAAACAGAAATAGAGATAGTAGAGTATGTAATTAAGATGATAGGTATTGAAAGTAATGCCTTAGCCTCTGCAGACCATTCTAATATAGATATTATAGGATATACTGATAATGCCGCATATGATCATGTCAATGTTGTTCATAATCACATGAATCTTCAGGATAATAGCGGCAAAACCCCCTTGCATTGTGCTATTGAAAATGGTGCATTTCACATAGCAGCGCAACTTTTAGACAGTGGTATAGACCCAGATATACAGGATAATTTAGGAAAAACCGCTATGTACTATGCAGTAGAATTTGACAATCTATA
Organism: Candidatus Cyrtobacter zanobii; assembly: GCF_021811845.1. Taxonomy (GTDB): domain Bacteria; phylum Pseudomonadota; class Alphaproteobacteria; order Rickettsiales; family Midichloriaceae; genus Cyrtobacter; species Cyrtobacter zanobii. The sequence goes on from NZ_JAJBJB010000031.1 coordinate 7,443, forward strand.
TGTGCTTGAAAAGCTCATTTCACGTAATGGAAAAAAACTTGCCAATCCAAATATAGAGGCTGAAGATGGAACTACCCCATTATACCGAGCATGCTTAAGAGGTCGTCATAGTCTTGTTCAAGCTCTACTTGCGGATTTTGATGATGGAGAAGTAGGAAAAGTAGAAGAAGAGACTGATACGCCATGCATTATTCTGCCGAGAGAAATAGAAAAAGTTCCATCTGTTGATATTAGACCACCAAATGGCGGTATTAGTCTACAGGCCTTTTTTTATCCACCAGGCTCAAAAGAAGATGAAGAAACACTGCGGTTGCTTAGTAATGCTGGTGCAACAGAAATAATTAGTGAAGAAATTAGAGCTAGAATGATGCAAGAGCTGAAAGAATCCCTAACAACATTACAATTAGATGATGAAGCTGTATCAACTGACATATCAAATTTTGCTATATTGCATACACTTGATAATATAAAGAAATGGTTATCAGATTCTAATTTTTCTATAGATGAGAATTTTATTAGCAGCTATCATAAGCTTTTTTTCAAAGAGGCTGAGAATGCAAAAATGTTAACAGATAAAGAGATTATAGATCTTGAGGAGCGTTTACCAAAAATAGAAAAGTCATATCGTGATATTAAATTACAATATAACACTACAAAAAAAGCACTCAAAATTGAGCAAAAAAAACTTGATCAAGATAAACTTGATCAAGTTAAACCTACTATGGCGAGAGCAGTAATAGAAGAGAGGATTGAAAAGCTCAACTCACAGCTATCAAGAACAAGAGAATCATATAATGATATCAAGTCACGATATCATTCAATAAAAAATTTATTGCAAGCTCTTAATATCAAAAAAGAGAAATGGGATGATGTTATAGAGAGATTATATGGCGCATCTAAAGATAGGTTTGTAATTGGATATAATCAAGGTAGTTATAATAGAAAATTTCATATATATGAGATTGTTGCATTGGTTTATGGAGCAATGGAGCATTATGCAAATATTGTTATCGATAAGGAAATTATAGAAAAAAAGATGGCAGTGGATGACAAGCCTGCACAGCAACAAATGAGAGAGAAAATCAAGTCAGAGCTTTTTAATACATTAATTGTTGAGGGGATTACGAAAGAGAAAGACTGTCCTCATGGCCTAATTACAGCAATTATATCAGGCCTATATCCAATTAATAACTGCGGTAAAAAAATAGTGGTTCTTCCACAAGATATTAAACAAGAAGCAGCTGATCGCGTGCTAATGGCGATAGAAGGTGATAATGCTGATATATTTAAAAAATTAGATGCGATGCGTATTAGACACGATACTCTATATGGCATAATTTCGTGTGTAGCACAAGAAAGATTATATAAGCTTCTTAATGAAGAAGTAGTGGATGCTAGGTTATATAAATGGCTCGTTCTAAATTTAGGAAGTACTAAATTAGAGACTATGGAGGCCCTTTATATTAATGAGCAAGAGTATAGGGATCTTTTTGCAGCTAAGGCCGTAGTGGTAGCGACGCTTAGGGGTAATGTAAAAAGATATTTTGAAGAAAACGCAACCACAATATTTTCAGAAATACTTGAAAAATTTAACAAAGAGGAAAGAGAGACTATCACTAGGCAGCTTACTAAAGTTGCAAAATTAAAAATAGACAGTGCATTTTATGCGCATGGTAAGTTTGAACTGGATATTAATGCACCATTTTGCATAGTAGAAAACGTAGTCTCGCTATTTTCTTCAGATTTTTCTATTAGCGAATCTGATAACAGAAGGCTCGAAGCCATAGCGCTATGTGCAATATACGCTCACTATATGAATGTTATAATGAATTCTAGTATAGATGGCTGCGTTCCAGCGCTTTATTCTAATATACTACGCGCAGAGCGCAAGACAGTTAAGCAAGATAAAGATAATTATTTAGATTTATCTCAAGATATAGAAGATTATTTTAAATATGCAATTCACCATTGCAATAGCACATATGCTGACAATAAAGTTTTGCGCAAAAACCTGAAAGCATGTGTTGAATTTCTTGAGAAAGAATCTGAGGCATATTCAAACGATACTAACTGTATATTAAAAAAGCTGCTAGAAAAGATGAAATCATTTTTGGATGATCTTGAAAATGCTAGATTTCCTAGCGTAATAGATAAGTTACTTACTGTGCTTGAGGATGCTTATGGAAAGGATATGATGTTAGATTTAAGGAATGAATTTGAATCTTTAAAGAAAGAAATGCTAAAGGATGAAATAGGTAAAAAAGAAGACAGAAAACAAAAAGTTCATGTTAGGAGAGGGCCTGTATCTGATGAGGCGGTGGATGGCAAGCCAGAACATAAAAAGAGTAAAGTAGAGATGGTTTTAAATGCAAGACGAGATAAAGATATGGGAGGTGGTGGGCATTTAAGTGGAGCGAATGCTTAGTAATGCTAATTGGTTGGATAAGTAGCTCAGAAACTCAGGCAAAGCCATGAATTTTGCATACAGTAGCATTAAGGTGTATTAGTCAAGATTTAATCTTACAGCCCATCTATCTCCTGTAAAGAAAGTCCAGTAAATTCTGATACCTGCTTCTTATCCACTCCAACAGATAGCATGTTCTTGGCTATTGCTAGTGTGGCCGCGTGTCTACCTTTCTCCATCCCCTCTTTTATCCCCTCTTTTATCCCCTCTTTCATTCCCTCAGCTCTGCCCTCTTCTCTCGCTTCGTCTTTTATATACGCCTCCCTTGCCCTGGCATCTTTTGCTGCTTTTTCGGCACTTTCATAGGCAAGTAGCTCATCATTTGTCCAGTTATGGGCTTCTAATTCATGATAGGCCCTTTGGATTATATCATTGTTGTTTGCAAGAATAGATTGCATGTCCTCTCCTTCATGTGCGTGTTTAAAAAAGTAACACCACTTCTCTTGATATGTACTGAGAGAATGGATGTCCTTTGTAAACTTTGGTAGCTCTAAAAACGTAAATGAAAAATCTTTTAAATCTCTTTCATGGCTTTGCTGGTCTAATATTACATGTACTGATTTATAATCAGGCTTTTTGGGGAACATTTCATATTCTGTTATAGCTAAAAAGATTACTTCTTTGAGGTGTTTATAGTCATCTCCCTTATCGGGTTGTGAGGCATATGCTTTCGCTGCGTAATATTGAGCTCTTTTTTCAAAACCAGCTACTTTTGCTACTTGCATCTCTACTATGTACTTCACTCCGTATTCATCTTCACACAGTACATCTACTATACTTTGCTTCTTGCTGGCTATCTCAGGTTGCTGCAGAGGATTTATTAATGTTACTTCCTTAATGATTCCACGAGAATCACACACTATAATGTCATTCAAAAAATGCATCAGGATAT